>JALTLT010000001.1 GCA_027001815.1 Gammaproteobacteria bacterium
TCGGGGACCAGATCACCCGCCTTCATGTAGGCCTCGGCCTGCTTGCCCAGTTCGGTGCCCGCCTGCACGGCACCACGCAGGATATCACCCGTGGAGATCTGCACCGAGCCGTCGATCTGCGTCAGCAGCTTGGCCACCGTACCCTTGCCCGCGCCGGGGGCGCCCAGGAGAATCAGTTTCACGTTGGTTTCCTCTCGATCCGTTTCAGTTGTGAGTCGAAAATGGGGGTTCGTTCGCTCCCCGCGGGGAGCAACCGGACCAGATCCCCGGAAAACGGCGAATTATACTCCCCTTTCCCGCCGAATGGGACACCCCGCGGAAAGGGCGTCGGAAGTCAAGATCCCGCTCCATCCGCCGATGGAAGGGGGGACGGTTTCCACTCATGGAGAACAGCCCCCCGACCATGGACCCGGCCAGCCCCCTCTGCGGCATCCGCCCCAGCGACCTCCCGGCCCCTCCGCGAGAGGCGATCCGCATCGTGCGCGCCTGTTCCGATCCAGATATCGACAGCCGCCGACTGGGGGAGATGATCACCTCCGACCCGGTCCTCACCGCCGAACTGCTTCGGATCGCCAATTCGGCCCTGTTCGGCCTGCGCAGCCGGGTCTCGTCGGCGGCCCACGCAGTCACCCTCCTCGGCCACCGGGCCCTGCGCAACCTGGCCCTCTGTATCGCCATGCGCGACGCCCTCAAGGGGGGACGGCTGCCGGCAGAGGAGCTGGACCGCTTCTGGGAGTCGGCGCTGCGCCGGGCGGTGAGCGCCCGGGCCCTGGCACCGGTGGCGAACCTGGAGACGGACGAGTGTTTCACTGCCGGCCTGATCCAGGATTTCGGCCTGCTGGTGCTGCTCTGGCTCCACCCGGAGCGGGTGCCGGAGTGGGGACGGCTCACCGCCACCGATCCCGAACAGCGTCTGGAACTGGAGCGGCAGCTCTTCGACACCACCCATGACCGGGTGGGGATGGAGCTGGCGAAGGTGTGGGAACTCCCCCCTTCGCTGGCCGACGCCATCGCCTTCCACCACGCCCCGATCCTCCAGGGACTCGACCCCGCCCATGAGCGTCTGGCCCGGGTGACGCGCTGCGCCGACTGGATGGCCGCCCTCTTCGAGGCGGACGACAAACGCATGGTCTTCGCCCGCACCCTGGCCCTGCTGGCGGAGTGCTTCGATCTGGTCGGCGAGTCCGCCGACGGAGTGCTCGCCCGGGTGGCCGAGGAGATCGACGAGGCGGCCGAGGCGCTCGGCATGCGGATCGGCGACCAGCCCACCCTGGATCAGGTACTGCGCGACGCGAACCTGCGCCTGGCCGAGGAGAATCTCAGCTTTCAGGAACTCACCTGGCGACTGGAACAGACGCTGGCGGAACGGGACCGGCTGGCCGCCCAGCTCGAGAGGGAACTCTCCCTGGCCCGGGAGGTGCAGTGTGGCCTGCTGCCCCGTGATGCCCGGCTCGGCGTCCACGGCATCAACCTGCCGGCCCACCACCTCTCCGGCGACTTCTACGACGCCTTCCCGAGCCGCGGCGGCCGGGTGTGGTTCGCCATCGCCGACGTCTCCGGCAAGGGGATGCATGCGGCCCTGCTGATGGCCAAGACCAGCAGCCTGCTCCACTGTCTGGGCAAGGGGATCACCGATCCGGCGGCGCTGTTCGCCACCCTCAACCGGGAACTGGCCGAACACCCCATCCGGGGCATGTTCGTCTCCATGGCCGGCGGCGTGTTCGACCCGGAGAGCGGCGAGGGGGTGCTGGTCAACGCCGGCCACCTGCCGGCGCTGCAGGCGCTGGCGGAAGGCACCTGCCGGCAGTTTCCGGCCAGTGGGCCGCCCCTCGGCGTCCTCACCGGCAGCCGTTACACCCCCTTCCCCTTCAACCTCCGCGAGGGGCCACTGCTCCTCTACACCGACGGGGTCACGGAGGCCCGTCGCCCCTCGGGCGAGGAACTGGGCATCCCCGGTCTGCGCCGGCTGCTGCGGAGCCACCTCCGGCAACCGGCCGGCGAGCGCCTGCAGGCGATGATGGACGAGATCCGCCACTGCAAGCTCACCACCCACGACGATCTCACCCTGCTGCTGGTGGAGGAGCGGCATGGCGACTGAACCGGAAAAGGTGCTCATGGAACGCCGTTTCCACGGCACCCGCGAGGAGATGCGCCAGATGCGCGAGGCACTCCGCACTGTACTGGCCGCCAATGGTGCCGATACAGAACAGCAGCAGCGGGTGGTTCTGGCGGTCTGCGAGGCGTGCATGAACATCGTCCAGCACGGTTACGACGGCCGCCCCGGACCGATCGGGCTGACCCTCCGCCGGCGGGACGACCACCTGGAAGTGGAACTGGTGGACGAGGCACCGACCCTCTCCCCCCTGGACCTGATTCCCAGGCAGCGGGAGGCGCTGCGCCCCGGCGGCCTGGGGCTTCACCTGATCCGGTCGATCATGGAGCGGGTGGAGCTGGAGGCGGCCGGAGCCGAGGGTGGAAACCGCCTGCGCATGGTCACCCAACTGGAACACGGAGCCAAAGGAAAATGAGTTACGAGGTACAACTGGAGAGGGGATACGCCGTCGTCTACCTGGAGGGCGAGATCGACATGTACCAGTCGCCGGAGGCGCGCGGTGCCATCCTCAACTGCCTGGGCAACGGCCACCACACCCTGGTGGAGATGTCCGCCATCCGCTACATCGACAGCTCGGGAGTCGCCAGCCTGGTGGAGGGGCTGCAGACCGCACGCGAACGCGATCTGCGGTTCGCCCTGGTGGGAGTGAGCGAGGCGGCCATGCGGGTCCTGCAGCTCGCCCGTCTCGACGGTGTCTTCACCATCCACTCCTCCGTCGACCGGGCACCGGAGGTGAAGTGAGCGTGCGTGCCTTCACCGAAGCGCTGGGCCGCCGGATGGTGGGCGGCATCGAGGAGTTCGGCTACGGCGCGGCCCTGCTCGCGGAGAGCCTCTGGTGGCTGATTGCGGGCCGGACCCGCGATCAGCCGGTGCGCCTCTCGGCGGTGGCCGGGGAGATGGTACGGGTGGGGGTGGCGGCCATTCCGGTGGTGGGCATCCTCGCCTTCGCCAATGGTGTCATGATGGCGATGCAAGGGATCTACACCCTCCAGGACTTCGGTGCCGAGTCCCAGGTGATTCCGGGGCTGGCCCTCTCCATCAGCCGGGAGTTCGCCTCCCTGATCGTCGGCATCGTGGTGGCCGGTCGTTCCGGCTCCGCCATCGCCGCCCGCATCGGCGCCATGCAGATGTCCCAGGAGATCGACGCCCTGCGGGTGATGGGCATCAACCCGGTACGCCACCTGGTGGCGCCCATCCTGCTGGCGTTGCTGGTGATGATGCCGGCGCTGACCGTACTCGCCGCCGCTCTCGCGCTCACCGGCGGCGGCCTGCTCTGCGCCTGGGAGCTGCACATGAGCCTCGCCACCTTCTGGGAGCAGAGCCTCGCCGCGGTCGAGACCCCCGACATCTGGCAGGGACTGGCCAAGAGCCTGGTCTTCGCCGTGCTGATCACCCTGGTGGCCTGCATCAACGGCTTCTCCACCAGCGGAGGTGCCGAGGGGCTGGGCATGCGCACCACCCGCTCGGTGGTGCTCTGCATCGCCACCATCGTGGTGGCGGACATGATCTTCACCTTCTTTCTCAGCCGGTAGCCCGAAAATTGCATGACGCCAATTGATATTGCACTTGAACTTATGTTCATCAGAATGTTTGAAAAGGCCATCCCGGCCTCTTTCAACGCCGGACGCCGAAAATGCGATTTCCGGCTTTCTCACGTTTTCAATGAGGCCAGCAGCCTCTCGGGGCCCCGCGGAAAGCGCCAAAATCTGACCGCCTGTCAAAGTCCAACAGGCTACCGAAAAACGGCGTTTTTCAACAGCCTGTCATAAATGGAACATTCCGTATATTGGCGGGTAACGATCTGTTCCCGGCACGCTCTGCCGGTGTCTGCACGCCAGACGCACATCCATCCGGCAGCTTCACGCAACTTTCGGGATAGGGGCCCCCACATGGAGAGAGCAGAGTCACAGGATCCGGTGATCGAGGTGGAGGGACTGGTCACCTACTACGGCAGCCGCCGCATCCTCAACGACGTGTGGATGCGGGTCATGCCCGGAGAGATCCGGGTCATCATGGGGGGCAGCGGATCGGGCAAGTCGACACTTCTCCGCCATCTGCTGGGGCTCAACCGGCCCGCTGCCGGAACGGTTCGTCTCTTCGGTCGGGACATCAACCGGATCCCGGGCGGCGAGATGAACGCCCTGAGACGGCGTATCGGAGTCTCCTTCCAGGGGGGGGCACTGTTCAACTCCATGACGGTGGGCGAGAACGTCATCTTCCCCCTTCGCGAGCACACCCGCCTGGACGAGAAGACCATGCGCATCATGAGCCGGATGAAGCTGGAGGTGGTCAACATGGCCGGCTTCGAGAATCTCATGCCGGCCCAGCTCTCCGGCGGCATGATCAAGCGCGCCGCCCTCGCGCGCGCCATCGTCATGGACCCGCAACTGCTCTTCTTCGACGAACCCTCCGCCGGGCTCGATCCGGTGGTCTCGGCGGAACTGGACGAACTGATCCTCAAGCTGCGCGAGAGCATGAACGTCACCATCGTGGTGGTGACCCACGAACTGGAGAGCGCCTTCAAGATCGCCGACAGCATCACCGTGCTGGATCGGGGCGAGATCCTGGAGAGCGGACCGGCGGACGAGGTACGCGACAGCGACCATCCCCGCATCCGCGCCCTGCTCGACCGCACACCCAAGGAGTCGCAGGTGGATGCGGACGACTACCTGCGCCGACTCACGGAGGCTGACTGAACCATGAAGAGGGACCACATCAACTACTTCGCGGCAGGGCTCTTCACCCTGGCCGCCCTGGCCGCCCTCATGGTGGCCCTCTACCGCGTCACCGGCCGGGTGGGGGAATCGGTCCCCTACTACGTCTACTACGACAACATCGCCGGCCTCGGCAGCGGCAGCCTGGTCACCTACGAGGGCTTCCAGGTGGGTTACGTGAGTCGGGTGGCTCCCCAGCAGGGGGAGAACGGCACCCGTTACCGGCTGGAGCTGCGGATACGAAAGGACTGGAAGATTCCGGTCGACAGCGTCGCCCGCATCTACGCCTCGGGCCTGCTCTCCGATACCGTGATCAACATCGAGGAGGGAGAAGAGCGCAGTTTCGTCGCAGCCGGGGGGGCCATCGAGGGGGCACCCAACGCCGACCTCTTCGCGGTGATGGGTTCGGTGGCGGGGGAGCTCGGTGCCCTCGCCCGAGACACCGTGCAGCCGCTGCTCCAAAACCTCGACGACCGGATCACCGGCCTCGGCGGAGAGCTGGGCGACCGCCTGCCGGCCATCCTCGACGACGTGAAGGCGATGACCGCCAGCCTGCAGAGGAGCGCCGGCCGGCTCGAAAACATCCTCGACGAGGATACGGAGCGCACCGCCGACCGCATCGCCGCCAACGCCGAGGAGATCTCCGACAACCTGGTCCAGCTCTCCCGGGATCTGCGCCGGGCCCAGGCCGAACTGCAGGGACTGGTCCGGGATGCGCGCCATCTGATGGACGACAACAGCCAGGACGTGCAGCGCGCCATCCGCGGGCTTCGGCTGACGGTGGAGAGCATGTCCGGAGCCCTGGACACCATCCTCTTCGACATGGAGGGGGCGAGCCGCAACATGAACGAGTTCACCCGTACCATCCGCGCCAACCCGGCCGCGCTGATCACTGGCCGGCCGGCGGGAACCGCCATGGAGGAACCGAAATGAGAAGCTGCAGCCTTCCCCTCCTCGCGCTGCTGCTCTTGCTCCAGACCGGATGCAGCACTCCCACCACCCTCCCCGCGGAACAGTTCTACCACCTGGGCGATCCCCCCCGGCCGGAGCGCAGCCCGAATCCCATCTACGAAGGCGTGATGGCCGTCTCCCCGTTCCGCGGCGACGTGCTCTTCCAGGAGCGGGCCCTGCTGGTGGCCGACGACGAGGGAACCGGGCAGATCCGCCTTCGCCGCTACCACTTCTGGAGTGACTCCCCTTCGCGGATGCTGCAGCGTCGCCTGGTCCGCTACCTGGATGCCGCCGGGATCGCCGACACGGTGGTGGCCGACTCCTCCGCACTCGACGCCCGCTGGCGGATCCGCGGTACCCTCATCCACTTCGAACAGCAGCTTCGGGGGAAGGATTCGGTGGTAAAGGCAGGAGTGCGGCTGGAACTGATCGACACTCACGAAAGGAGACTGGTGCTGGCTCGCGAATACCTGGGCGAGAGCCCGCTTCTGGGTTCCCGTTCGGCGGAGGCCGCCGTCACCGCCTGGGCTACCCTCATCGATACCCTCTTCGATCGCTGGCTCGGGGATCTCGAGAAGAGCGCTACCAGCCGGCAGGACCTTACAAACGAGAAAGGCCGGCACCCCCTCTCGGCGGTGCCGGCCCTTTCAGGATCGCTTCAGGAAACTCAGTCCTGAACGGTAACCTGCTTGGCCTGCGGGCCCTTCGGGCCGCTCTCGACCTCGAAGCTCACGGTCTGACCTTCGCTCAGGGTACGGAACCCATCGGCGGCGATGGCGGAGAAGTGAACGAACACGTCCGCGCTGCCATCGCTGGGAGCGATAAAACCATAACCCTTGGACTCATTGAACCACTTGACGGTACCAGTTGCCATTTGCAAAACACCTTCTGTCAAAACAAAAAATAATGGGGAAACCACTGACCTATTGCAGATTAAACGGGGCAACCGGACTCCCGTACGGGGGTTCGGGGACAGTCCTGAATAACATGCAATGGCGTCATTGTAGCTACACCTTTCCTAAATAGCCACCGTTTATGCGGGGACACGGAACTTTCGTCCCGCCCGCGCAGGGAGGCGGCTCTTCCCTGTCGATCACACCGGCCACTGGCCGGTGGAATTCATGGATCAGCGAGCGGCCCGGACCCGGGAACGACCGTTGCCGTTGCGTCCGCGGCTGCCGTTGCCTCCGCGGGACGGGCCGCCCCGGCTGTTGCCGCGTGAACCGCCGCCCCGCCCGCCGTTGCGACGGCCGTTGGGGATCGGCTCGGCCCGGATGGCGGGGTCGGGCTCGAAGTCCGGTACCACCTCCTGGGGGA
The DNA here is from genome assembly GCA_027001815.1 of Gammaproteobacteria bacterium. Classification (GTDB taxonomy): domain Bacteria; phylum Pseudomonadota; class Gammaproteobacteria; order JALTLT01; family JALTLT01; genus JALTLT01. The sequence goes on from JALTLT010000001.1 coordinate 7,096, forward strand.
TCTTCCGCTTGAGCAGCCGCTCGATGTCACCCAGCAGGCGCCGCTCGTCGATACAGACCAGCGAGATCGCCTCTCCCTCGTTGCCCGCACGGCCGGTGCGTCCGATGCGATGGACATAGTCCTCCGGCACCTGGGGCAGCTCGTAGTTGACCACGTGAGGAAGCTGGTCGATGTCGAGACCGCGGGCGGCGATGTCGGTGGCCACCAGGACCTTCACCTTGCCGCGCTTGAAATCGGCCAGCGCGCGGGTACGCTGGGCCTGGCTCTTGTTGCCGTGGATCGCCGTCGACGGGATCCCGTCCTTGCCGAGCTGTTCCGCGAGACGGTTGGCACCGTGCTTGGTCCGGGTGAAGACCAGTACCTGGCGCCACCGGCGCGAACCGATCAGGTAGGCGAGAAGCTCACGCTTGCGCTCGCGATCCACCGGCACCACCGTCTGGCTGACGCTCTCCGCCGCGGTGTTGCGACGGGCCACCTCGATGTGCACCGGCGAATCGAGCAGATCCGCCGCCAGCTCCTTGATCGCCCCGGCGAAGGTGGCGGAGAAGAGCAGATTCTGACGACGATCGGGCAGCTCCGCCAGGAGACGGCGGATATCATGGATGAAACCCATGTCGAGCATCCGGTCCGCCTCGTCGAGTACCAGGATCTCGACCGTGGAGAGATCGATGGTGCCCTGCCCCACGTGATCCAGCAGCCGGCCAGGGGTGGCGATGACGATGTCGACGCCGCGGCGCACCGCCTGGACCTGGGGCTGGAAACCGACGCCACCAAAGATGACCGCGGAGCGCAGGGGAAGGTCGCCACCATAGGTGCGGACACTCTCCGCCACCTGGGCGGCCAGTTCTCGGGTGGGGACGAGGATCAGGGCACGGATCCTGCGACGCCCCCCCTGCGGCCCGGCCGCCATGAGGCGGTGGAGCAGCGGCAGGGTGAAACCGGCGGTCTTGCCGGTCCCGGTCTGGGCACCGGCGAGGATGTCGCGACCTTCGAGCACGACGGGAATCGCCTGGCTCTGGATCGGGGTAGGGCGTTCATAGCCCTGTCTGGCTACCGCACGCAGCAGCTCGGGCGCGAGGCCCAGGGAGTCAAATGACATTCGATTGTGTACTCCGAACTCGCCCGTCCGGCGACCAGGCACCGGCTACGGTCAGGGGAATTCCTCGAGGTGGGGATTTGCCTTGGGAAGGGAAAAACCGCCAGGGGATGGGATGCAGACCGAATCGCATCTCGTCTATCTGGATGCCACTCTAACACGACAGGGGAGGAAAGGACAGCGCTTTCTCCCATACCCGCCGGTCGTCATCGGATGGCAGCCGGCCCGGGCGGGTGAGACACACCCGCCCGGCAGAGTGGCGACGCGGGGTTCAGGCCACCTTCTCGTGATACAGCGCCTTGGCCTCGCGCGCCTTGCGCGCCTCCTCGGCACTGTAGGCACGCCCGGACCAGAGCATGCGATAGGCGATCTCCTCGTTGCCGTTCTCGCAGAGTTCCAGCACCTTGCGGAAAAGGGGCTGGAA
>JALTLT010000002.1 GCA_027001815.1 Gammaproteobacteria bacterium
GGCAGAAGACGGATCTGGGCGGAGAAGAACTCCTCCTCGCCCACGAAATTGACCACCTCGGCGCGCTGTGCGCCCTCCACCAGGACCTTGACGGTGCCGTCGGGCAGCTTCAGGAGCTGCAGGATGGTGGAGAGGGTCCCCGTGCGATGGATCTGGTCCACCGTCGGGTCGTCGATGTCGGCACTCTTCTGCGACACCAGCAGAATCTGTTTCTCTCCCGCCATCGCCGTCTCCAGGGCGCGGATCGACTTCTCGCGCCCCACGAAGAGGGGGATGACCATGTGCGGATAGACCACCACGTCGCGCAGCGGCAGCACCGGCACGATCTGTTGGGTGTTCTCCATCGGTTCTGACGTGTGATCACGTTCCATAGGCTTTGATCCTCTCGCCGGGACTCGTCTGCCTAGCAGTAACTATAGTCCCGATCTTCTATTTCGGCACGACTGCGGGGCGGGAATCGCCCCACATGCCAGATGGGGGTGGGCGGGTCCGCTTTCAAGCCGACCCCGTCAATTGTTTGTCGTCGTTTCGGCTTTCCGGGAAGGACCGGCAGCCGGTGCGAGGGAGGGGGGGGAAGAGGAAACGGGGCCGTACCCGTCCCCTTCCCCGGCGCGGCATCCGGGGAGGTTCGCTCGGCAGGCGGCCCGGTCAGTCGGAAGAGGCGGCGACCTGTTGATCGCTGTTCTCGTAGATGAGGTAGGGCTTTGCCTCACCCTGGATCACCGCCTCGTCGATCACCACCTTGGAGACGTTCTCCAGGGAAGGGAGTTCGTACATGGTGTCGAGCAGCACCGTCTCGAGGATGGTACGCAGGCCGCGGGCACCGGTCTTGCGTTCCATCGCGCGGCGGGCAATGGCGCGCAGGGCATCCTCGCGGAACTCCAACTCGCACCCCTCCATCTCGAACAGCTTGGCATACTGCTTGGTGAGCGCATTCTTCGGCTGGGTGAGGATCTGCACCAGGGCATCCTCGTCCAGCTCCTCAAGGGTCGCCACCACGGGCAGGCGGCCGACGAACTCGGGAATCAGGCCATACTTGATGAGGTCCTCCGGCTCCACGTCGTAGAGGGTCTCGCCCAGGCTGCTCTCGTCCTCCTTGCTCTTCACCTCAGCGAAGAAGCCGATACCCCCCTTCTCGGAACGGGAACGGATGATCTTTTCCAGCCCGGCGAAAGCGCCGCCGACGATGAACAGGATGCCGGAGGTGTCCACCTGCAGGAACTCCTGCTGCGGGTGCTTTCGACCGCCCTGCGGCGGCACCGAGGCGACGGTGCCCTCGATCAGCTTGAGCAGCGCCTGCTGGACCCCTTCGCCCGAGACGTCACGGGTGATGGAGGGGTTCTCCGACTTGCGCGAGATCTTGTCGATCTCGTCGATATAGACGATGCCGCTCTGCGCCTTCTCCACATCGTAGTCGCACTTCTGGAGCAGCTTCTGGATGATGTTCTCCACGTCCTCGCCCACGTAGCCCGCCTCGGTCAGCGTGGTGGCGTCGGCGATGGTGAAGGGGACATTGAGCAGACGTGCAAGGGTCTCCGCGAGCAGCGTCTTGCCGGAGCCGGTGGGGCCGATGAGCAGGATGTTGCTCTTGGAGATCTCCACGTCGTCCTGTTTCTGGCTGATCTCCAGGCGCTTGTAGTGGTTGTAGACCGCCACCGACAGCACCTTCTTGGCCCGCTCCTGCCCGATGACGTACTCGTCGAGCACGTTCTTGATCTCCTGCGGCTTGGGCAGCTCGCTGGAGCCTCCGGTCGACTTCTCCTGCATCTCCTCGCGGATGATGTCGTTGCACAGCTCGACGCATTCGTCGCAGACGAATACGGAGGGCCCCGCAATCAGCTTGCGGACCTCGTGCTGGCTCTTGCCGCAGAAGGAGCAGTACAACAGCTTCCCGCTGTCGTCACCCCGACCGTGTCTGTCGTCACTCATAGATGGTCATCCTCGTCGTGCGATCCCCCCGCCCACTTGAATCGCGAGACGGGCCGGACCCGGATCTTGCATGCGGTGCCGAGGGGGTCGCCCCCTCACCGGGAAGAGATGCCAATATCGTGCCATCTGCCTTCTCCGGTGACGACGCCCGACGCCGCCTTGTCTCCCATTGAACTACGTTTCCACGCAGGTGACAAGT
>JALTLT010000003.1 GCA_027001815.1 Gammaproteobacteria bacterium
GGCCAGCCCGCTTCCCGGGCGATTCGCCGGATTCGCTCGATGCGGTCGTCGGGAGCGGGGTGGGTGCTGAAGAGTTCCGGTGTGCCGGTGGCGAGGCCGTCGGTTCCGTCCTCTCCCGGCAGGAGGAAGAGTTCCGTGGCGCCCCCCACGTGGCCGTAGTGGAGGGCGAGGGTAGTGAGGGCCTGGCGGTCTGCCGCCTCTTCCTGGGCCCGGTTGTAGGCGAGGGTGGTGATCAGGCTGGCGTTGCCGAGCAGCCAGTCGGCCGCGTCGTTGCCGCTGGTTCCCGTGACCACGGCGAGGGCGGCGCCCACCAGCAGACCCCGCCCGAGGGCGACCATCGGGTCCCGTGCCTTCACGTGGGCGACTTCGTGGGCGAGGACCATGGCCAGGCTGTTCTCGTCGGGCAGCAGGCGCACCAGTCCCTCGTGGACGAAGATATGGCCGCCCAGGGTGGCGAAGGCATTGATGGTCTCCCCCTCCAGCAGGTGGACGGTGATGGTCATCTCCTCCGGCAGTGCCATGGTCTCCGCCAGCCGTTCGGCGAGCTCCTGCAGGTAGGGTTCCATCGTCGGGTCACCGGGCGGGAACCTTTCGGTGATGCCGGCGGCCATCTCCTGTTCGAAGGAGAAGGGGATGGCGTGGGCGATCCATCCTGCGGTCATGTTGAGGATCAGCAGCGCGGCCAGGCCGATGGCCAGGAGCGCGCCGCCCAGGAGGAACAGCTCCTTGAGGGGGTGTTCGCGGGTGACATTGATCCCTTCGGGGATCCGGGGGTTCTCCCAGGAGGGCATCACGGCTCCCTGTGGGGGATGATGGCGGTGCCATAGGCGAGGACCTCCACCGATCCGATCGAGTCGCCGATCCCCTTGGAGATGGAGGCGGTCTCCAGCTTGAGGTTGACCACCATGGTGGCGCCGGCGGCGTGGGCCCGTTTCTGCATGCGCAGGATCGCCTCCCGGCGGGCCCGGTCGAGCAGACTCTCGTAGGTGGTGATCCGGCCGCCGAAGAGGTTGCGCAGGCCGGCGACGAAGCGTTTGAAGTAGTCCACCGAGATCACCGCGCTTCCGGTCACCAGGCGGGTGGTGCAGCCCCGCTGGAGGGGGGGTGGGGTGCGTACCGGCATCAGCAGCACCCGCTCACGGAAGGCCTCCTCCCGGCGGAGGATGGAGCGATAGTGCCCCCGTTCTGCCATCTGGCCGAAGATGTAGCCTGTCAGCATCAGGGAGATGAAGATGATCAGTTCGCTCATCGCGTCTCCTCCAGCACCACGGCGGTGCCGTAGGCGAAGAGCTCGGCGGCCCCCTGGGTGAGGGAGGAGGTGGAGAAGCGCACGTTGAGGACCGCATTGGCGCCGATCGCCTCGGCCTGCTGCTTCATGCGCGTCAGCGCTTCCTCGCGGGACTCCTGCAGCAGCTCCGTATAGGCCTTCAGTTCACCGCCGAAGATGTTCTTGAAGCCGGCCATGATATCGCGACCGACGTGTTTGGCGCGTACCGTGCTCCCCTGCACCAGACCCAGGTGACGGGTGATGCGGTGGCCGGGGACGATCTCCAGGTTGGTGATCAGCATGAACGTTCCTCCGTTCTCTTCCGATGGCTGGGACGGGGTTTCATCGTGCTACCTGCGCCATTATGGCCCGGGTGTACCCGCAATGACGAACGGTCGCCGGCCCCTCCGCCTCCGGCGCTGGTGCCGCGAAGCGGGAGCGGCTACCATTTGGGATCTCGGCAACCGATCCCCCACCCGGAATGGGCTGGACACTCCCCCGTGAGCAAGCAACCGCAACACGACACCCTGCACCGCTTTCTTCTCGAACACACTCACGTGCGCGGAGAGTGGGTCCACCTCGACGCCACCTGGCGGGCCCTGCTGGAGCGGGCGGACTATCCGGTTGGCGTGCGCGACCTGCTGGGTGAGGCGCTGACCGCCGTCTCCCTCCTCTCGGCCACCATCAAGTTCGAGGGCTCCATGATCCTCCAGGTGAGTGGCGATGGTCCTGTCTCGCTGCTGGTGATGCAGGCTGACGGTCGCCGCGCCCTGCGCGGTCTCGCTCACTGGCAGGGGGAGGTGCCGGAGGAGGGCCTGGCGGGACGCTTCGGTCGCGGTCGGATGGTGATCACCATCGACCCGGGGGAGGGACTGGAGCGCTACCAGGGAGTCGTCGCCCTCGAGGGGAATACCCTGGAGGAGGCGCTGGACGCCTACTTCGAGCGCTCCGAGCAGCTCCCCACCCGGCTCTGGCTGGCGGTCTCCGAGGAGGCGGTCGCCGGCCTGCTGTTGCAGAGGCTGCCGGGTGAGGACGAGGATGCGGACGCCTGGGACCGGGCGCTGGCCCTGGCCGATACCGTCACCGACCAGGAGCTGCTGACCCTCCCCGTGGAACAGCTTCTCCGCCGCCTCTTTCACGAGGAGGAGGTGCGACTCTTCGAGCGGGAGCCCCTCTGTTTCCGTTGCAGTTGCTCCAGCGAACGGGTGGAAGAGATGATCCGCCGCCTCGGGCGCGATGAGGCCGAGTCGATCGTTCGCGATGAGGGGAGCATCGAGGTGACCTGCGAATTCTGTAATCAGACCTACAGCTTCGATGCCGTCGACGTGGATGCCCTCTTCTCCGAGGGGGTGGTTCCCGGCGACCGAAGTCTCCGGCACTGATTCGCCACTCTCCGGAGCAGGCGGATCTCGACGGAACCGGGCTCGGGATGGGGAAAGTGATGAGTGGCGAGACCGCCGAGGGGTGTGTCCAGGTCCATCTGGGTGAAGCGCTGGCCCGGTACGGGTTCGGCGAGGGTCACCCCTTCGGCCCCGACCGGCTGGATGCCTTCTGGAACGAGGCGCGGCGCAGGGGGCTGGAGCGGAGGGTGCGCATCGTCGTCCCCGCCTCGGCCACCGCGGACGAGATCGCCCGCTTTCATCGCCCGCGCCATGTGGCCAGGGTGCAGGAGGCCTCGGAGAAGGGGGAAGGGTACCTGGATGCCGGTGACACCCCCGCCTTTCCCGGGGTATTCGAGGCCGCCGCCACGGTGGTGGGGACGGTCGTCGACGCCGCCCGCCGCATCGTCGCAGGGGAGTGCCGGCGCGCCTTCGTCCCCATCGCCGGGCTCCACCACGCCAGCCGGGAGGGGGCGGCCGGCTTCTGCGTCTTCAATGACCTCGGCGTGGCCATCGAGACCCTGCGCCTCGAGTTCGGTCTGCAACGCATCCTCTACGTGGACATCGACGCCCACCACGGTGACGGGGTCTTCTACGCCTACCAGGATGACCCGCGGCTCGCCATCGTCGACTTCCACGAGGATGGGCGGTATCTCTATCCCGGTACCGGAGGGGCGGGCGAGACGGGCAAGGGAATGGGGCGCGGCACCAAGCTCAACATCCCCTTGCCGCCCGGTGCCCGGGACGAGCGCTTCCTGGAGGCGTGGCCGGATGCGGAGGCCTTCATGGAGCGGTTCGAGCCCCGTTTCATCCTCCTGCAATGTGGTGCCGACTGCATCGAGGGGGATCCCATCACCCACCTGCGGCTCACGCCGGAGATCCACCGTTTCGTGACGCGGCGGCTCTGTCGTCTCGCCGGCCGGCACGCGGAGGGGCGGCTGCTGGCGACCGGCGGTGGGGGCTACAACCGCCCCAACCTCGCCGCCGCCTGGTGCAACGTGGTGGAGGCGATGCTGGAGAGCGAAGCGGCGGAGGGGTCGTAGCGGAGGCGAATGGCCCGGGTCACTCCTCCCCCGCGGCGTCGATCTGCTCGATGATCGGGCACCCCTCCTCGCTGCCCCGGCAGAGATGGACCAGCAACCGCAGTTCGTTGCGCAGCAGTGTGATCTCCTCGAGGCGTGACTCCACCTCCTTCAGCTTCTCGGCGGTGAGCTGGCGCACCTCCTCCCGGGCGTGGCCGGGGTCCTCGCGCATCTCCAGCAGGCGCCCGATCTCCTCCAGGCTGAAAGCCATCTTCTGAGCGCGCCGGATGAAGCGCAATCGCGACAGATCCTGTTCGTCGTAGAGACGGATGCCGGAAGGGGTACGGGCCACCCGCGGCAACAGGCCCAGCTTCTCGTAATAGCGCAGGGTGTCCTGGGTCAGGCCGGTCAGCCTGGCTACCTCGCCGATCCGGTAGCGTCGGTCGGGGTTCTTCACCTAGGGTCTCCAGTAGCGGTGGCCCTCGAGCTGCAGCCGGATCACCTCCGGCGCGCCGGCGGGGACGAACTCCACCTCGAGGGGAAAGGCCTCCTCGTCCAGCTCCCACGCCGCCATGCTGATGCGGCAGGCGCGGAACTTCACCCCCCGGTTAGCCAGTTTGGTGACCAGTTGGGAGGTTGCCGGATTGTCGGCGACCAGTGCGTGGATCCCCTCCTCGTAGGCGACCACGACGAACCTCACCCGATCCTCTCCCAGGTCGTCGAGGATCTTGTCCATCTGCATCATCACCCGGCGGTGGCCAAAGTTTTCGCCGGAGCGGGTGAGCTGGACCACGAAGGGGGTCGGCTCGGCCAGGGCGACACCGAAGGGTGCCGGCAGGGTCGACAGCACGAGGAGGAGGGCGGGCAGGGTGCGGGTGAGCGTCATGGGGACTCCTGGTTTCGTTGGGTGGAACCGGCGCCTGCAGCGAGGCGTCTCTGTAGCTCTTCGCGGAGACGGGAGCGTGACGGCAGACCGGTGAAGAGCAGCCTCCCGTCGATGGCGATGGCAGGGACGGCAACGACCCCCAGCCGGGCGGCGTACTCCAGCTCCGCCACCACGTTCACCCGGCGCCACTCGATCGCGGACGCCCCCTCCAGCCCGGCAATGACCTCGCGAAGGAGTTCCTGCGCCCTGTCGCAGCGACGGCAGCCGGGGGAGGAGAAGAGTTCGACGAGAAGGGTCATGGGGGGAGCATAATCCCTGGAGCCCGCTCCAGGTCAAGGGCCTCGACCCGCCGCGATCGCCTCCCTGCAACCGATTGCGCACAATCGCCAAGAGCGGCTATCCTCCGGGGAAAAGGTGGTCTTCATCTGTACCCGGGCCTGCCCCCTGCGGTTCCCGAAACGGGGCGGCCATTTCCGGCGGGGCCGACACCCCTCGCAGAACAACCATCAGGCGTCCACGGTGTCACGGGTGGACGCAATGGAGATCGTGCGCCATGATCCCTCCCGGGCATTTCCTCCGTTCCCTCGTCTTCCCGCTGCTCGTCTCGCTGGCATCGCCGACGCTCCTGGCGGGGCCCGCCGCGCCCGAGGGGCTTCTCACACCCACCCCCGACATCAAGGTCAACGGTAGCGACGGCCCGGTGAACATCCTCAATCCTCTCACGCCGGTCTCCATCACCATCTCCCTCAACCCCGGCTCCCGTCTGGGACAGAAGAGCGATCTCTTCGGGATCGGCGAAATGGTGATCGACGGCACCAGCTTCTACATCTCCGCGGTCTATCCCGACCGGCTCGAGGTGGGCCAGGCGACCTACCTCACCCTGCCGCTGATTCCCATCCCGGAGACCGAGGTCTACAATGGCCTGCTGCCACCGGGACACTGGTTTCTCCATTTCGGAATCGACGACAACGCCGATGGCATCGTCGACTGGCGGTGGTTCGATACGGTGGAAGTGATCATCGGCCCGATCCAGCAGTGAGCCATCGCCTTCAACATCCTGCCAGGGGCAACCAGGGGTAAAGGGGTGGAACAGGCACCATTGTCTGCCGGAAAGACCGGGACCCGACGGGTCATGGCGGCGGTCGATCTCGGTTCCAACAGCTTCCATATGCTCGTCGTCCAGGTGGAAGACGGCGAGGTGCGGGTGGTGGACAAGCTGCGCGAGATGGTGCGTCTCGGTGCCGGGCTCGACGAACAGAACCGGATCCGGCCGGATGCCCAGCGGCGGGCGCTCGCCTGCCTGGAAAGGTTCGGTCAGAGGCTGCGCGGCATCCCCCCGGCGAACGTGCGTATCGTCGGCACCAACACCCTGCGCAAGGCGCGTGGCGCCGGTGACTTCATCATGGAGGCGCAGCGCGTCCTCGGCCACCCCATCGAGATCATCTCCGGCATCGAGGAGGCGCGCCTCATCTACCTCGGCGTCGCCCACTCCATGCCACCACGCTCCGGCCGCCGCCTGGTGGTCGACATCGGTGGTGGCAGTACCGAGGTGATCATCGGCCTCGATTTCGAACCCCTGGAGCTCGAGAGCCTCTACATGGGGTGTGTCAGCATGAGCCAGCGCTTCTTTCCCGGCGGCGAGATCCGCAAGTCGGCCATGCAGCAGGCGCGCCTGGCCGCGCTGCTCGAGCTGGAGGGCGTGGTGCGACGGTTCCGCGAGCTCGGCTGGGTGCAGAGCATCGGTGCATCGGGTACCGCCAAGGCGTTGCGCAAGGTGGCCGAGGCGGAGGGGTGGAGCCGGGATGGCATCAGCGCACAGGCCCTCAAGAAGATGCGCAAGACGCTCCTTGCGGCGCGTCACATCGACCAGGTGGAGCTGAAAGGGTTGTCGGAGGAGCGCCGCCCCGTCTTCGCCGGCGGCCTGATGGTCATGTCCGCCCTCTTCGAGGCGCTGGGCATCGAGCACATGGAGGTCTCCGACGGCGCGCTGCGGGAAGGTGTCATCTATGACCAGATCGGCCGACGCCGGGGAGACATCCGCGAGCGTTCGGTCCGCTCCCTCTGCCGACGCTACCAGGTGGACATGGAGCATGCAGAGCGGGTGCGTGGCGTCGCCCAGCGGCTGATGGCGCAGGTGAGCGATTGCTGGCGACTCCACCCCGAAGAGTGCGCCGGGCTGCTCGGCTGGGCCGCATTGCTCCACGAGGCGGGGCTCGCCATCGCCCACAGTCAGTACCACCGCCACGGGGCCTATATCGCCGGCAACAGTGACATGCCCGGGTTCTCCCACACCGAGCAGCAGGTGCTGGCGGCCCTGATCCGCGGTCATCGCCGCAAGTTTCCGGGGAGTGTATTCCTTGCCCTGCCGCCGGATCGTGCCGGACGGGCGGAGAGGCTTTGCATCCTTCTGCGCATCGCCGTGGCCCTGTGTCGCAGTCGCTCCACCCGCCCCCTGCCGGAGATCGGCGTGGAGTGTGGTCCCGACTCGCTCTTTCTCCGCTTTCCCCCGGGCTGGCTCGAAGAGCGAGCCCTTACCGCCGCCGATCTCGAGATGGAGGCACGCTATCTCGACGCCATCGGCGTAGAACTCCGATTCGCCTGAACGGCTCGCTCCCGCCGCGCAGGAATTGCCCGATGCGCTTTGTTCCCGCTTTGCGGGAATTGCCCGATGCGCTGCGCTTATCGGGCCTACAGGTACCTGTGGGGTTGGGAGGAAAATCCAGCCGTTACACCCCCGTCTCCCGTAGGCCGGATAAGCCGTTTGCGGCGCATCCGGCAAATGCCGCCGCAGGCGGCACCAACGTGGCACCACCCCCCCCACGCGACGCGGGAGCGTCGCCTGCCGCGGGGGCAACGACGGGGGCCAGGGGGAAGATCCACCCGTTACACCCTCGTCTCCCGTAGGCCGGATAAGCCGTTTGCGGCGCATCCGGCAAATGCCGCCAAAGGCGGCACCAACGTGGCACCACCCCCCCGTCTCCCTCGTCACGCCGCTTCCGCGGCGTGACACATCGCCCGGGGCGCTCCTGCGCCCCAAGGGCCTGGTCGTGGCGCCACACCCGGCGCGACGCGGGAGCGTCGCCTGCCACAGGGGCGACGCCGGGGGACCAGCGTCACCAGGAAGGGGGCCAGGAGGAAGATCCATCCGTTACACCCCCGTCTCCCGTAGGCCGGATAAGCCGCCTGCGGCGCATCCGGCAAATGCCGCCAAAGGCGGCACAAATGAAGCATCACGATAGGTGTTACACACCAATGCCACCTTGAAAAAGGGTGTCTCCGCCCGCTCCGGCCAATGTCTCGTCAATCCATGATAATCTTGCCTTGCCGCACAGCTTGCGGCCGAGTGAATGGATTCATGGAGATCTGGGGCAAGGAACCGTGAGCAACTATCGTCGAGTGTTTGTGCCTGGGGGAAGGTACTTTTTTACCTTGGTGACGTGGGAGCGCCGAACGATCCTCTCCTCTCCTCATCGTATTGAACTGTTACGTTCCGCCTTCCGTGAGGTGGCGAAGAAACGCCCGTTTGAAACGGATGCGATCGTTGTGCTACCCGATCATCTCCACTGTATCTGGCGACTGCCGCCTGGAGACGCCGACTTTTCCAGTCGATGGAGGGAGATCAAAAAACATGTTACGCGCCGGTTGGATCTCGGGCCGATAAAAGAGCCCGTCTGGCAGCCCCGTTTCTGGGAACACTATCTACGTTCCGAGGAGGACTGGCGCAGGCATGTGGATTACATCCATTTCAACCCTGTAAAGCATGGATTGGTGGAGAGGGTGTCGGATTGGCCTTACAGCTCATTTCATGCGGCGGTGCGACGTGGGTTGTACGAATTGGACTGGGGTCTTCGTCCGACTCGCCAGATGGTGGAAATGGATCGGGAATGAGATCTACCGGGAAGCATCTTCGGGGCAATCGGTTCTTTGTGTGTGCCCCGTTCCCGCCGCGCGGGAATTTCCCGATGCTCCTTGTTCCCGCTTTGCGGGAATTGCCCGATGCGCTGTGTTCCTGCTTCGCAGGAATTGCCCGATGCGCTGCGCTTATCGGGCCTACAGGT
>JALTLT010000004.1 GCA_027001815.1 Gammaproteobacteria bacterium
TTAAATGCGTTTATACCTTCCTGATTTAGCTGCTCTTCGACGGAGGCAATTTCTTCCATAATAATAGCGAATGCAGTTGATACCCCATCAGATTTCATAGATGCCTCCTACTATTTTTGCGCATAACAGTTCAATAGACAGAATCCAAGGATAAGAGGATATACGGATTCTGTATATTCCTCCATTATCGCAAACTCGCCCCCGGAAACCCGCTCGAAGCGAGGCCAATCCTCAAGAGTCGATCCGCTCCTCCCATGATCTATCATTCCCTGCGCCATGCTTCCCCCCATACATAACGACAGTTCCCGCCCCTGTCAAACCCCTACAATCTGCCCAAGCATCCTTTATTCGGCGCCATAACGCGAAAAGGCCCTCCGAAGAGGGCCTTTTCGCTGCTGTTGGAGAGTGTGTCGCCGTTATTTCCTGGCGATCTCCTCGAGCTTGGTGGCGCGGATCACCTGGCCGTCGAGGCCGGCTTCCTTGACGCCGGCGCCGTAGGCGACGCTCATGAGCTGGCTGTAGTACACCACCGGGATCTCGAACTTGGTGTTGTACTTCTGGTTGATCTGCCCCTGGTAGACCTCGACGTTCATCTGGCAGACGGGGCAGGGGGTGACGATCATGTCGGCGCCACCGTCGTAGGCGGCCTCGATGATCTCCTTGATCAGCGCCTGGCTCTTGTCCGGCTCGGAGAAGGCGAGCGCGCCACCGCAGCACTGCACCTTCTTGTCGTAATTCTCCACCGGATCGGCGCCCATGGTCTCGACCAGCTTGTCGAGGTACATGGGGTTCTCGAAGGATTCGCCGGCAATGCCGAAGGGACGGTTGGTCTGGCAACCGACGTAGCCGGCGATCTTGATCCCCTCGAGGGGTTTCTTGACGTGCTTGCCCAGCTCGTCGAAGCCGAAGTCCTCGATCAGCACCTCGACCATGTGGCGGATGTTGCCGTCGGCCTGCACCTCAAGGCCGGCTTCGGCCAGTGCCTGGTTGGTCTCTTCCATGAGGGAGCTGTCGTCGTGCAGACGCTCCTGGGTCTCCTTGGTGGCGAGCCAGCAGGCGGCGCAGGTGGCTACGATGTCCTGACCGGGGTTGGCCTGCTCGGAGAGCGCGATGTTGCGCGCCGACAGCGCCAGCCGGGGCAGCTCGCCACCGCCAGCGTAGCCGATGGAGGCGGAGCAGCAGTTCCAGTCCGGGATCTCGTTGAGCTGAACGTCCAGCGTCTCGCACATGGTGAGCACGGAGGTCTGGTAGTTGGAAGCCGAGGCCGCCTTCTGCGAGGAGCAGCCAGGGTAGAAGGAATATTCTTTCTTCGCCATTCTCTGTACTCCTTAGCCGCTGAACTTCTGGGCTTTCGATTCTTCGATCTCCCTGGCCTTGGCCAGGATCTTGTGCAGCCCGGAGACGTCCTTGCACTTGTGGCCGCCCACGATCTCCATGGGGCTCAGGCGCTTGGTCTTCCACATGCCGAGACCGATGTCCTTCATCTTCAGCGAGGTCTTGATGCCCTCGGAGAAGCCGTTCATGAAGTAGAGCGCCAGACCCAGCTTGAGTTCGTTCACCCGTCCGGTCCTGGTGAGGTTGTCCCAGAACTTGATGGCGAACTTGTGGGTCGGGTTCTCCTTGGGCGCCAGCCCCAGCCGGTGGGCGTAGTGCGCCAGGCCATGCATGATGTGGGTGATGGGCAGGCCGCGGGGGCAGCGCACGATGCAGTTGTAGCAGGAGGTGCACATCCACATGGAGTCGGAGGTGAGCACGTCGTCCCGCTTGCCGGCGCGGATCATCATGAAGATCTCCTGGGGCGGATGCTCCCAGTGGGGACCGAAGGGGCAGGAGCCGGAGCAGACACCGCACTGCATGCACATCTTGACCCACTCGCCCTCTTCGACGTTGGCCTCGACCTCCCGCAAAAAGCTGTTGCGGTATTTCTCGATCATTTGCGTATTGAGGTTGCTCATGCTCAGGCTCCTTAGAATTTGAACGGGCTCATGCCGATCTTCTCGATGGTCTCTGCCATGTCGTTGATCAGCTTGGGCGCACGCTCAACGTCGGTGATGGCGACTTCATACGTCTCCACACGCTCCTTCTCCAGGTTGAGCTGCTCCAGGGTGTCGTCCACCTTGCTCATCCGGTAGTGGGCCATCTCGGAACCCTTGACGAAGTGGCACTGGTAGTTCTCGCCCTTCTGGCAGCCCATCAGCACCACACCATCGTAACCGGTGTTGAGCGCGTCGGTGACCCAGATGGTGTTCACCGAACCGAGGCAGCGCACCGGAATCACCCGGGCGAAGGCGCTGTACTCGATCCCCTTCATGGCCGCCATGTCGAGCGCCGGGTAGGCGTCGTTCTCGCAGGCCAGGACCAGGATGCGTGGCTTCTCGTCGAACTCGTCGGGGATCTCGATGTTCTTGATCTGCTGACCGACGGAGTCGACCGAGTAGTTCTCGAAGGAGATGACACGCACCGGGCAGGCGCCCATGCAGGTGCCGCAGCGGCGGCAGCGGCTCTCGTTGAACTGCGGATAGCGCTCCTCGTCCTCGTCGATGGCGCCGAACGGACACTCCACGGTGCAGCGCTTGCACTGGGTGCAGCCCTCCTTGCGGAAGGAGGGGTAGGAGAGGTCGCCGGAGCGGGGATGGGCGGCTCGGCCCTGGGCGGCGTTCTCGATCGCCTGGATCGACTTGAGCGCCGCGCCGGTGGCGTCCTCGATCGCCTGCTGGATGTCCATGGGACGCCGCACGGGGCCGGCGGTGTAAATGCCGGTGCGGCGGGTCTCATAGGGGAAGCAGATGAAGTGCGAGTCGTTGAAGCCGTGCTTGAGCAGGGGCAGGTCCTTGCCCTGGCGGTAGGCCAGGTTGAGGACGGAGTTGGGATCGGACTCCCACTCGCCCGGCTCGTTCTGCGGCACCTCTTCGATGTCCACGCCGCTGTTGGGCACGGTACCGGTGGCCAGCACCACCAGGTCGGGCTGGGCCTCGGTATCCTCGTCGAGGATCAGGTCCTTGAACTTCACCTTGAGGCCACCGCCGGTCTCCACCTCGGAGACCGTGCCCTTGGTGAAGATGACGCCCTTCTCCTGGCCGGCGCGGTAGAAGTCCTCGCCGCCGGCACCGGGGGTGCGCAGGTCGGTGTAGAGGACCACCGTGTCGACGTTGGGGTTGGCGTCCTTGAAGTACATGGCCTGCTTGATGGAGGCGTTGCAGCAGAAGCCGGAGCAGTAGGGCAGGTGGCCCTCCTTGTCGGAGCGCTGGCCGGCGCACTGCACGAAGACCACGCTCTCCACCTCCTTGCCGTCGGAGGGGCGCTTGATGGGGCCACCGTTGGCCGCCTTCGCCAGCGCCTCGAGTTCGATCTGGGTGACCACGTCGGGGCTCTTGCCGTAGCCGAGTTCGGGCAGGTTGTTGGCGTCGTAGGGCTTGAAGCCGGAGGCCTGGATGATGGCGCCGACGTTCTCGGTAATCGTCTCACCCGACTCCCTGGTGATGTCCACCGAGAAGCGGCCGGGGGCACCGGAGGTCTTGGTGATGGTGCTGGAGGTGTGGACGGTGATACGGTCGTCCGCCTCGATGGCCGCCTTGAGCGCCTCGACTCCGGTGTCCATGGGGTCCTTGAAGGGATGGGCGTTGGGCACGCGCTTGAAGAGCTTGCCGGCGGTGCCGCCCAGCTCCGCCTCCTTCTCCACCAGGGTCACCTGGTAGCCGGCCTTGGCCGCCTCGATGGCCGCGGTCATGCCGCTGATGCCGCCACCCACCACCAGCAGATGGGGATTGCGGCCGGCCTGCCCGGAGGGCTTGGGCGGGGTCTGGTAACGGGCCTCGAACACCGCCATGCGGGTGTAGTCCTCGGCCATCTCCTGGGTGGTCTCCTGGGCCTCTTCGGTGTCGGGACGGACCCAGATGACACCCTCGCGGATGTTGCCGCGGATCACCGCGACGCCATCGAAGTTGAAGGCCTCGGTCTTGGCGCGGCGGGAGCAGGCGATGATCGCGACGCGATTGACCCCCTCCTCGTCGATGTCCTTCTGGATCATCGCCACGCCGTCGGCGTTGCAGAGATAGTCGTGTTCGCGGACGACGTTGGCCTTCGCCTCACGCTCGGCGATGGTGGCCATCTGCTGCGTGTTGAGACGATCGCCGATGCCGCAGCCCTTGCAGATGTAGGCGCCGATCTTCATTTCGTCAGACACTTTCTTAACCCTCCATTCCTGCAACGCGGTTCACGACCTGGATGGCCCGCAGCGCGCTCGCGGTGGCGCTCTGGACGGCGCGGTTCACGTCCAGCGCGTCGGAGCTGCAGCCGGCCGCGAAGATGGCGCCCTGCGAGGTGGGCTCGATGAAGCCCTCCTCGTTGATGGTGACATCCGCCGGGAACTGGTCGGCGGGCACGGACGGCTCCATGCCCACGGCGAGCACCACCAGGTCGTGGGGGTTCTCGTAACGGTGATAGCCTTCGGTGTTGACGCCGCGCAGCACCGGGTTGCCGGTCGCCTTGTCCTCGACGATGCTCGCCACCTTGGACTTGACGAAGGTGACGTTGGGGTCCTCCTTCACCTTGCGGTGGAAGTCGTCGATGCGGTCGATGGCACGGATGTCGATGTAGTAGATGGTCGCCTTGCCGTCGTCGCCGTACTTCTCGCGCACGTAGTGGGTCTGCTTGAGGCTGGCCATGCAGCAGATGCGCGAGCAGTGCTTGAGATGGTTGCGGTCACGGGAGCCGGCGCACTGGATGAAGGCGATGTCCTTCGCTTCCTTGCCGTCGGAGGGGCGCAGAATCTTGCCGCCGGTAGGGCCGTAGGGGTCGGCCATGCGCTCGAACTCGACGCTGGTGATGACGTTGGCGATACGATCGTAGCCGTAGGGCTGGATCTTCGCGGCGTCGTAGGGACGCCAGCCGGTGGCCCAGATGATGGCACCGACGTTGAGATCCACCTCCTGCTCCTGCTGCTCGAGATCGATGGCGTCGTACTTGCAGGCGGCCTTCGCCTTCCCGGCGTCGTCGCTGCCCAGGATGCGCGGGTCGATCACGTACCGCTGGGGGTAGGCCATGGCGTAGGGGAGATAGGCGCCCTTGCGCTTGCCCAGGCCGTAGTTGTACTCGTCGTCGAACTCCGCCTCGACCGCCTTCGAGCACTCGCCACAGGCGGTGCAGTTCTCGTTGACGTAGCGGGGGCTGATCTTCACCTTGACCTGGTAGTTGCCCTCGTCACCGCTCACCGAGGCCACTTCGGCCATGGTGATCACCCGCAGGTTGCGGTTGGCCTTGATGCGGCGGTAGTTGATCTCGACGCCGCAGGTGGGGTGGCACATCTTGGGGAAGTAACGGTACAACTGGCTGACGCGTCCGCCTAGGGAGGGATTCTTTTCCAGCAGGATCACCTGCTTGCCGCATTCAGCGGCCTCCAGGGCCGCAGTCATGCCGCTGATACCGCCACCCACGACCAGGATGGTCTGGTTGGTTGCGACTATCTCCGACATCGATTTTCCTCCATTGCAATGCTGTTGCGGGGTACCTCGAGTGACTGCGGACGCGCCGGTGACCACGGCGCCGACAGCCCTGCGGAATCGGAACCTGCATACACTACCGCCGATCGGGGCGTTTTGCCAGCATCGACATCTACTTATGCAATCGAATAATCCAATGGCAGGATAGAATGCATATATGTATTTGAGGAAACTCTGAACAACTCATCCCTGAATTGTCAGAACAGGGGAGCCGAAAGGCGCGGTTTTCGGCTCCCTTGCAAAATCAATCACCTGCAGTGATTGACCTTGACTGAATGTTAAGGAAACTCTGAACAATTCATCCCTGGATTGTCAGAGTACGGGAGCCGAAAAATGTGATTTCCGGCTTCCTCACGTTTTCAATGACTTGCCGTCATTGAAAACGGCGGTGCATCCCTGCACCGCAGCACAGGCTGCCGAAAAACGGTGTTTTTCATCAGCCCGTTAAGGAGAAGAGACGGCGCGCGGAGCGGTTGCGGCCGGCGACGAATAAAGGTAAGTTTTTTGCTCAGGATTTTCCATTCCCCCTTCGAGATAAGGAGCCCCTCTTGTCCGCCCGCGTCCTCGACCCCGATCAGCACTTCATCGAACAGGAGCCCTACTACGAACCGGTGGGCGAGGAGATCGCCATCTTCGAGACCGCCTACGCCGCTGGCCTGCCGGTGCTGCTGAAGGGACCGACCGGCTGCGGCAAGACCCGCTTCATGGAGCACATGGCGTGGCGGCTGAAGCGGCCGCTGATCACCGTCTCCTGCCACGACGACCTGACCGCCTCGGACCTGGTGGGGCGCTACCTGGTGCGCGGTGGCGAGACCCTCTGGGTGGACGGCCCCCTGGCGCGGGCGGTGCGGGTGGGGGGCATCTGCTACCTGGACGAGGTGGTGGAGGCGCGCAAGGACACCACGGTGGTGATCCATCCGCTGGCGGACGATCGCCGCATGCTGCCCATCGAGAAGAAGGGGGAGCTGCTGGAGGCGCCGCCGGAGTTTTGCCTCGCCATCTCCTACAACCCCGGCTACCAGAGTGTCCTCAAAGACCTGAAGCAGTCCACCCGCCAGCGCTTCGTCGCCCTGGAGTTCGACTACCCCGACGAGGCGCTGGAGATGAAGATCGTGATGACCGAGAGCGGCATCGACGAGGAGACCGCCCGCAAGCTGGTCCGCTTCGCCAGCATGACCCGCAACCTGAAGGGCAGCGGCCTCGAGGAGGGGGCCTCCACCCGCCTGCTGGTGCACGCCGGCAAGCTGATCGCCGGCGGCATCGAGCCGGTGGTGGCGTGCCGCTCGGCGGTCGCCCAGGCCCTCACCGACGAGCCGGAGATGCTCTCGGCGGTCAACGAGTTCTCCGCCTCGCTCTTCTGAGCGGCCGCCGCCCATGAGCCAGCGCCTCCTCATCGAGACCCCGGTGAGCGGTTACCAGTTGCTCGATTTCGGCGAGGGGCGGCGGCTGGAGCGGTTCGGCTCCGTGGTGGTGGAGCGCCCCGATCCCCGCGCCACCGGCCCCCGCAAGCTGGAGGAGTGGGAGCCTCACTGGCGCTACGTCACCTTCGCCGCCACCCGCCGCTGGGAGGCGCGCTTTCCCGACGCCCCGCGGCGCTGGCCGGTGGAGATCGAGGGGACCCGCTTCCTGCTGGAGCTGGACGACGACGGCGGTATCGGCTTCGACCCGGCGCAGATCGCCTGCTGGCGCTGGGCACGGGAACGGATCCAGGGGTGCTACCACCTGAAGCAGGTGCGGGTACTCGACCTCTTCGCCGGTTTCGGCGGGCTGACCGGGGCGGTGCTGCGGGAGGGCGCCCAGGTGGATCACGTGGAGGCGGACCGGGGCGCCCTGGAGCGGGCCCGGCGGGCCATCGACTCCCCCGACGTGCGCTGGATCAACGACGAGGCGCAGTCCTTCGTCGACCGCGCCCTGCGCGACGGCGACCGCTACGAACTGCTGGTGGTGCGTCCTCCCTCCCGCCAGCGCGCCCCATCGGGCCGCGCCTGGGATCTCTCCTGCGACCTGGCCCACCTGATGGGCAAGCTCCCCCGGCTGGCAAGCCGCAACTGCCGCGGGGCCTGGTTCGCCCCGCGTGAGGAGGAGCGGGGCCGCCCCTGGCGCGCCGAAGCCCTGGAGGCGCTGCTGCGTGACTACTTCCCGGGCCGCTCCGTCCAGGTGGTGGAGTACGGCATCGCCACCGCCGGCGGCCGGGTGCTGCCCGGCGGGCTGGCCGCCACCTGGGCCGACGAGGGGGCCGACGCCGCCGGCGCCTCCGGCCCCCTCTCGGCCGCCGAGATCGAGGCGCGGCTCGACGTGGTGTTGGACGTGGTGCTCTCCTCCCGCCGCACCGCGGCGGCACCGGCCCGCGCCCTGGCCACCTTCGACCGCCCCCTCCAGGAGTTCGTCCTGCGCTGGGTGGGGATCGCCGCCCGCACCCAGGGGGAACTGGCCTACCAGATGGTCAATCACGCCCCGGAGGCGCTGCGCCTGCTGGGCCGCGAGGGGACCGAGGCGTGGCTGCTGCAGGCGATGGATCGCTTCGACACCAGCGGCCTGCACGACGCCATGGAGGTGCTGGGTGGCGTGGAGGCGTTCGCCGCCGAGCTGCGCGCCCGCGACACCGCGGTCGTCTTCGAGCAGGTGGGTGGCGCCCTGGAACTCTTCATCCGGGGCCTGCATGGCCGCGGCCTGCGGCTGGAGGCGGGGGACCGCTGTTTCGGCGACAGCGAGACCCTCCATCTGCCCGCATCCCTGCGGCGCGCCCCCGACCGGGCGGGCAACCGGCTGCTCTACAAGGCGCTGGCGGTGCAGATGTGGGCCCAGGGATGGTACGGCACCTTCCGCGACGACCCCCTCGCCTGGCTGGAGACGCAGCCCGACCCGGCCCGCACCCTGCGCCTGTGGGCCACCCTCGAACGGCTCCGCCTCGACGCCCGCATCGCCCGGGAGCTGCCGGGGCTGTGGCGGGAGCTGACCGCCCTCTACCGCCGGATGGAGCGGCCCCTCGTGCCGGAGGGGTTCGAGGAGGCGGCAGCCGCCCTCGCCGGGGAGGAGACCACCGCCGCCGACAGCCGCCGCTGGGCGGAGCGGCTCGCCGACCGCCCCCTGCC
>JALTLT010000005.1 GCA_027001815.1 Gammaproteobacteria bacterium
CATCGGGTGTCCTCACCATACAGCAATCGACTACTTGACCTTTACCAGCCGGATATGCGGCTTGAGATCCAGCAAAGGGGCCATGAGCGCCCTGCGTGCCCGGTTGAGCCGGCTCATCACGGTGCCCACGGGGATGTCCAGGATGGCCGCCACCTCGTTGTACGAGAAGCCCTCCAGGTCGACCAGCGTCAGCACCTGTCGCTGGCCGATGGGCAGCCCGGCGACCGCCTGGCGTACCCGGTCGATGATCTCGGACTCGTGGCAGACGTCCTGCGGTGTGATCTCCTCCACCTGCGGGATCTCGTCGATGTCCACCATCGGCCGGTTGCGGCGCAGGTGATCCATCCAGCAGTGGTGCAGGATGGAGAAGAGCCAGCCGTCCAGCTTCTCCAGCTCACGGAGCT
Organism: Gammaproteobacteria bacterium; assembly: GCA_027001815.1. GTDB lineage: Bacteria > Pseudomonadota > Gammaproteobacteria > JALTLT01 > JALTLT01 > JALTLT01. Next base: position 405 of record JALTLT010000005.1, read on the forward strand.
GGGCCGATCGCGAGAGGGCCTTCTCCAGGGTCAACTGCACCAGATCGTCCGCCAGCCAGGGTTCGTGACACCAGGAGTAGGCGACCCGGTAGAGGCGGTCGCGGCTGGCCTCCAGCCGTTGCCGGAACTCCCTGGCCCGGCAGAAAAACGACAGTACGCTCAAGATCTCGACTCCCCGTAGTGCATTGTTGTTCTCTCTTCTCTCAATCCGACACCGACCCGGGTCGCGGTCGGATATCGGTAATGACGCCCCGACCCGCCGGATTATTCCATCGGTCGAGTGCCGGAAACGCCCGTGCCAAGCATACCAGAATTTTTTTACCTTTCGTGTGGAATAAATCGCGCTCTCTCCGCGTCGTTTATCTCAAACCGGCGGAGTAAGGGTTTTCCCTCAGCCCTGGAAAGGGGCCGCCGGGGGTCCGGTACATCGGAGAACCTGAGGGGCCGTCGAAAAACGGCATTTTCGGCAGCCTCTCTGCGGTAGGGGATGTACCGCCCATTTCAATGGCGGTTGGTCATTGAAAACGCGAGGAAGCCGGAAATCGCATTTTCGGCTTCCGGCGTTGAAAAAGGCCAGGACGGCCTTTTTCGACATCCTGCTGATAAAAGGGCACACCGATGTGCAAACTGAAGGTGCCCCGTACATCACTCTGCAATTAGCGTCATCTGGAGGAGTCATGCGAATCACTCGTAGAAACACCCTTTCCATGCTGTTCTGCCTGCTGGCCGGAGTGCTGGTGCTGGCCAACCCCGCCAGGGCCGAGAATCCCTTTGCCGAGGTGAAGGTGGTCCTGCAGATCAGCGACCCCAATCCCTTCAAGCAGACTCTGGTGCTCAACGTCGCCAACAACCTGCTCAAGGCCTACGGTCCGGACAAGGTGGACGTGGAGATCGTCGCCTTCGGGCCCGGCCTGCGCCTGATGTTTGCCGACAACGTCAACAAGGGGCGGATCGCCTCCCTGGCGAGCAACGGCGTCAGCTTTTCCGCCTGCTCCAATACCATGCGCAACATGGGCAAGAAGCTGGGTCATCCGCCGGAACTGACCGAAAACGCCAAGGTGGTCCCCGCCGGCGTGGTGCGCATCATCGACCTGGTGAAGCAGGGTTACGTGCTGGTCAAGCCCTGACCCGCGGTCCTGGCATCGTGCATTCGTAGAGAAACCGAAGATACCGAGAAACAGATTTCGGGAGGAGTAGACGTGAAGAGCATTTACAAGAGAACCATCCTGTCCGCCGCCTGCGCCGCCGCACTCGGAGGCATCACCCCCTCCGTGCATGCCGCCAACTGGCTGATGCTGCAGGGCACCGAGCCGGCCGGCGCCGCCGCGCGGGCGAAAGTGTGGGGGTTCATCCAGCCGGAGTTCCAGCGCACCGACGACACCAAGCTCGAGGCGGGTCCCTGGTCCGGCCAGAGCGCCATCTTCAATCAGATGCGGCCCGACCTCAAGTCGTCGGAGGGCTTCAACGTGCTGCGTGCCCGCCTCGGCGTGCGCGGTGAGGGGATGCCCCTCGATCCCAAGGTCAACTACTTCCTGCTGGCCGAGTTCGGCAACAACGGCATCACCCGTCAGGGCGGCGGCAGCGTCAAGCTGACCGACGCCAGCGTCACCTTCAATCACATCCCCGGCGCCCGCGTGCGGGTCGGTGTATTCAAGACCCCCGGCTCGGAAGAGGGGCTTCAGGCGATCCATGTCTTCGACTACATCAACTTCACCAATGTCACCAACGGCCTGCTGCTGGAGCGCTTCTTCGACACCGACGGTTCCGACACCTACGTCACCCCCGCCGGAAACAGTGGTGCGGGTGGCAGCGCCAACCGTCCCAATGGTCCGGTGAGCGCCTTCCGTGATCAGGGCATCCAGGTCTTCGATACCTTCAAAAAGGGTGACTGGGAGCACAGCTATGCATTGATGGTCGGCAACGGCAACGGCATCACCCGCGGCGACAACGACAACAACTACGAGACCTATCTCTACTGGTCTTCGGAGAAGGTGTTCGGTGGCAAGGGGCCGCGTCGTGACGGGTGGAAGCTGTTCGCCTGGTACCAGGATGGAAAACGCACCCTGGATGCCTACTGGGATGCCGCCGCGGGTGAGTTCTCGGTTCAGGACGGCGAGTTCGACCGCACCCGCTACGGTATCGGAACCACCTTCCGCAAGGACAAGTGGCGGGCCGCCGCCGAGTACATCGTCGCGGACGGGGTGATCTTCAACGGCACCGACGGTGGCGCCGTGCCCGGTGCGGCGGCCAACGGTCCCGGCACCACCGCCTCCTTCAACGTGGAGCCGGAGGGCGAGGCGGACGGCTGGTACGTGCACGGCGGGTATGCGGTGACCAACGCCCTCGAGCTGGACGTGCGCTACGACGTCTACAACCGCATGACCGACGTCGCCAATAAGGAGCGCAAGTTCGATACCCTCACCCTGGGTGCCCAGTACTTCTTCAACAAGAAGAGCCGCCTGATTCTCAACTACGAGATCCGCAACGCGGAGGCGCCCAATCTGGCCGATGACCACAACGCCAACAAGATCCTCTCCGGCATGGACAACCGGATCGCTGCGCAGGTTCTGGTGATCTTCTGAGGTGGAGTCCCGCCCGGCAGGCGCGTCGCCGGGCGGGACGGAAGCCGGAGGCGGGAAGCCTCACGACGGCAGGATGCCGCACCCGATACTCCCCGGCCATGGATTGCCGGGGTTTTCTTTTGTCCGACTCCAGGAGACGCGGTGAGGTGTAACCAGCCGGTACTGTGGCCGGGACTCCTGCGGGGAGTGGATCCCTCTGTTCGTGAGTGGTCGCGACCGTGGGCCACGGTGCGGCTGCGCCGTGCGACGGGGGAAAGGGAAGAGGGGATGGAAGGGTCGGCGAGTGAATGGCCTCGCCGCCGTTTTCCTTCGGGAGATGGCGCTCCCTAGGGGAATCGAACCCCTGTTACCGGCGTGAGAGGCCGGTGTCCTGGGCCACTAGACGAAGGGAGCCGATGATCGTTGCAGCAGGATTCTGCGCCGCGCTCGACGGGGTGGTATTATACGGGCTTCGGATGCCGATGCTCAATCCCAATCTTCAAAAAAATCGCCCGGCTCCGGCGGAATCGCGATCTTCCCGACACGGCAGGGGTGACCCTTCTCCACGGCAGGGTCGAAGAAGCGGTTGTGGCCATCGGGATCTCGCGGTCCGGCTGCTCTCCTCGCGGCGGCGATGCCGCCCGGCCCGGTGGATGGAAGGGTTCCCTCTTTTCGTTCCGGGCGCTCCGGCAGGCTGTTGAAAATCAGCGTGTTTCGGCACGGCGGCCTGTGTGCGGAGGGTGCATGCACCGCTGCATTTTCAATGACGCCGGGTCTTGGAAAACGGGGGAGGCCGGCAGCCGCGTATTCGCCTTCCGGCGTTGAGGAGGGCCTGGATGGCCTTCCTCGACAACCGGCCAGAAGGGGCGAGCCACCGACAAGATGAAGGTACAAGAGAACAGGGTGAAAACGAACCAGCCACCGAGAATCATTCCTCGCTCGGAACACATCATCTCGCGTGACAACATCAGCGAGAATGCCCTCAAGGTGCTCTATCGCCTCAAGAAGGCCGGTTACGAGAGCTACCTGGTGGGGGGTGGGGTGCGGGATCTGCTGCTGGGCCGCGAGCCGAAGGATTTCGACGTGGCGACCGACGCCAGTCCCGAGGAGGTGAGGGCGCTGTTTCGCAACTGCCGCCTGATCGGGCGCCGGTTTCGTCTCGCCCATGTCCATTTCGGGCGCGAGATCGTCGAGGTGGCCACCTTCCGCGGCCAGACACCGGACGACGAGGCGCGTCTCCAGGACGAGAACGGCCGCCTGCTGCGCGACAATGTCTATGGCACCATCGAGGAGGATGCCTGGCGGCGGGACTTCACCATCAATGCCCTCTACTACAACATCCGTGACTTCTCGGTGGTGGACTACGTGGGCGGGATGGAGGATCTGGAAGCAGGGTGTCTGAGACTGATCGGCGATCCGGAGACCCGTTACCGGGAGGATCCGGTGCGCATGCTGCGGGTGGTGCGTTTTGCCACCAAGCTCGGTTTCCGCATCGATCCCGAGACCGAGGCGCCCCTCTTCGAACTCGGCCATCTCCTGGACGACATCTCTCCCTCCCGTCTCTTCGACGAGACCGTCAAGATGTTCCTCTCCGGAAACGCCCTGCAGACCTTCGAGATGTTGCGCCACTACGACCTGTTCCGCCACCTCTTCCCCCAGACCGAGGAGGCGCTGGCCCGCGAGGAGGAGGGCTTCCCCCTCACCCTGGTGGCCAGGGCGCTGGAGAACAGCGATCTCCGGGTGGCGGAGGGGAAGCCGGTCACGCCCTTCTTTCTGTATGCGGCGCTGCTCTGGGAGCCGGTGCGCAGCAAGGCGCGTGACATGGTGGGGGAAGAGGGGATCAGCGAACAGGAGGCGCTGCGCATCGCCGCCAATCTGGTGGTCTCGAAGCAGTCTCGAAGCACAGCCATTCCGCGTCGGTTCAGCCTGCCCATGCGCGAGATCTGGGAGATGCAGTCCCGATTCCAGTGCCGGGTGGGCAAGCGGCCCCTGCGCCTGTTGACTCATCCCCGCTTCCGCGCCGCCTACGATTTCCTGCTGTTGCGGGCCCAGTGCGGCGAGGAGTCGGAAGAGCTGGCCGCCTGGTGGACCGGGTTCCAGGAGAAGGGGGAAGACGAACAGCGCGCCGCGATCCGCCCCGCCGGCAAGAAGAGACGGCGGCGCCGGCGACGACGGCCGCGGTCGCAGGGAGAGGGGGGAGAGGCAGCCCCGCAGGGAGGAGAGACCCAGGGTGGCGGTGACACCGGCGAATGAGCGGTAGCTGGCCTGTCCGGTGTTACATCGGGCTGGGAGGGAATCTCGGCGATCCGCGGGCGCGACTGGAGGAGGCGCTCCGGCAACTGGCGCACCTGCCGCTCACGCGGCTGGAGGCGGTCTCCCCCTTCTATCGCAACCCCCCTCTGGGTCCCGCCGATCAGCCCGATTACGTCAACGCGGTGGCGCGGCTGGAGACGCGACTCTCGGCCGTGCGTCTGCTGCGCCTCCTGCAGGCGGTGGAGGAGCGGGCGGGACGGCGGCGGAGTGGCGAGCGGTGGGGGCCTCGCACCCTCGACCTGGATCTTCTCCTCTATGGGGATCGGGTGATGAGAGGGGAGCTGCTGACCATCCCCCATCCGGGGGTGGCGGTGCGTGCCTTCGTGTTGCGGCCGTTGTACGATCTCGATCCCGCCCTGGTCCTTCCCGACGGTCGTGCCGTTGCAGCCCTGCTCGGGGAGCTTGGCGATGGGGAACTGGTCGAGGTCAGGCGGGATCAATACCCCCGACGGGGGCTACGAGGAGACGAGTCATGAGTCAGCACAGCGGCGGTGAGGCGGCGGCACGTGTCACCCTCCGCCACCTGCGAGAGCGGGTGGCGGAGGGGGGGCGCTTCGCCTGCCTGACCGCCTATGACGCCACCTTCGCCAGCCTGATCGAGAACGCCGGCGTGGAGGTGGTCCTGGTGGGCGATTCCCTGGGGATGGTGATCCAGGGGCACGACACCACCGTGCCGGTCACCGTGGAGCAGATGATCTACCACTCCGCGTGCGTCGCCCGGGGCTGCCGTCGGGCCCTGTTGATGGTCGACATGCCCTTCCTCAGTTACGCGAGCCCGCAGCAGGCGGTGGCCAATGCCGGCCGTCTCATGCAGGAGGGGGGGGCGCAGATGGTGAAGCTGGAAGGGGCGGCCGCCCAGGTGGAGATCGTCGCGGCCCTCTCCGCCCAGGGAATCCCCGTCTGCGCCCATCTGGGTCTGCGTCCCCAGTCGGTGCACAAGGCAGGGGGATTCCGCGTGCAGGGGCGCGACGAGGCGGCGGCGCGCCAGATGGTGGAGGATGCCCGCCTGCTGGAGCAGGCCGGTGCCGACATGCTGTTGCTGGAGTGTATTCCCGCCCCTCTCGCCGAGACCATCACCCGTGGAGCAGGTGTTCCGGTGATCGGTATCGGAGCGGGGCCGGCTCCCCACGCCCAGGTGCTGGTCCTCTACGACCTGCTCGGCATCACCGCCGGGCGTCAGCCCCGATTCGTCAAGAACTATCTGGCCGGGGGTGGCCCCATCCAGGAGGCGGTGGCCCGTTTCGTGGAAGAGGTAAAGAGCGGCCGTTACCCCGGGCCGGAGCACGCCTTCCGGTGAGTAGTGCGATGGAGCGGATCGATACGGTCGAGGCGTTGCGTGGCCGGGTGGCGGCGTGGCGTGGGGAGGGGGCGAGGGTGGCGCTGGTTCCCACCATGGGCAATCTCCACGAGGGTCATCTGCGGCTGGTGGACCGGGCCCGCGAGGCGGGCGACCTGGTGGTGGTGAGCATCTTCGTCAACCCCATGCAGTTCGGCCCGGGGGAGGATCTCGCCGCCTATCCCCGGACCCTCCAACGGGACAGCGAACTGCTGGAAGCGCGGGGGGCCCACCTGCTCTTCGCCCCGGCGGCCGGGGAGGTCTATCCCAGGCCCCTGGAGGCGATGACCCGGGTGGAGGTGCCGGGCCTCTCCGATATCCTCTGCGGAGCCAGTCGCCCCGGCCATTTCGTCGGCGTGGCCACCGTTGTCGCCAAGCTCTTCAACATGGTCCAGCCCGATGTGGCGATCTTCGGCGAGAAGGACTTCCAGCAGTTGCTGGTGATCCGGCGCATGGTGGAGGATCTCGACATGCCGGTGGAGATCGTCGGTGTGGAGACGGTGCGTGAGCCGGACGGCCTGGCCATGAGTTCCCGCAACGGCTATCTCTCCGCCGAGGAGCGCCGCGTCGCTCCGGCCCTCTACCGTACCCTGCGCGCGCTGGGCGATCGCCTTCGGGCCGGCGATCGGGCCTACGCGACACTCGAGGCGGAGGGGCGGAGCCGCCTCGAGGCGGAGGGGTTGCGCCCCGACTATGTGGCGATCCGCCGGGCGGACGATCTGGCGGAGCCCGATGGAGAGACGCCTGCCCTGGTGGTACTGGCGGCCGCGTGGCTGGGTCGGGCGCGCCTCATCGACAACCTCAGGATCGATGTGGAAGCCAAGCCGGCATGATTTTGGTATAATCTCCGGCTTTTCCAGGCCCCGATCATGCTTCGAACCCTCCTGACCGCGAAACTGCACCACGCCCGCGTCACCCACGCGGAACTCGAATACGAAGGCTCCTGCGCCATCGACGAGGCCCTCCTGGAGCGTGCCGGCATCCGAGAATACGAGCATCTCCACGTCTACAACCTGGAGAATGGGGAGCGTTTCACCACCTATGCGATTCTTGCCCGGCGTGGCTCGGGAATCGTCTCCGTGAATGGCGCGGCTGCCCACAAGGCGAGTCCCGGAGACCGCCTGATCATCTGTACCTACGGCGTGCTGGACGAGGGGGAGCTGGCCGCTCATCGCCCCCGGCTGATCTATCTCGGGGAGGGCAACGTGGTGCTGCGCAGCAGCGATGCCATCCCCGCGCAGGTGGCCTGATCTCCGCCGGAATGGGATCACGCCGTCTCATCGTTTCGTACCCTTTCTCCTGCCGAGGTTGCCCATGGAGTTGAGTGTCGTCATTCCCATGTACAACGAGGAGGAGAATGTGTCGATCCTCCTGCGGGAAGTCGCCGCGGCACTCGATGGCGCCCGTCTCGACTACGAGATCGTGGTGGTGGACGACGGCAGTCGTGACGGAACCGCCGGGGAGCTGCGCCGGCTGAAGGCCGACCTGCCGCGGTTGAGAGTGATTCGTCACCTGGGCAACTTCGGCCAGTCGGCGGGGATCTCCACCGGTTGTCTGCAGGCCCGCGGGACCTGGATCGCCACCCTTGACGGAGATGGTCAGAACGATCCGGCGGACATCCCTCTCCTCTACCGCGCGGCCCTCGAGGCGGGAGAGGGGGGGCCGCTGCTGGTGGCCGGCAACCGGCGCAAGCGCAACGACAACTGGTTGCGCCGTTTCTCCTCACGGGTGGCCAACGGCGTGCGCCAGCGTCTTCTGCGTGACGACTGCCCGGATACCGGTTGCGGCCTCAAGCTCTTCCGCCATGAGGACTTTATGCTCCTGCCCCGTTTCGATCATCTGCACCGTTTTCTGCCCGCCCTGTTCAAGCGCGCCGGAGGGCGGGTGATCAACGTGCCGGTCAACCACCGTCCACGGGAGCGGGGTACCTCCAAGTACGGGGTTTGGAACCGGCTATGGGTGGGTATCGTGGAC
>JALTLT010000006.1 GCA_027001815.1 Gammaproteobacteria bacterium
CCATCCGGACGAGGGGTGGCCCGATCTCTCCGACGGGGCGCTGCTGGAGGGGCTGGAGAGGTGGCTCGCTTCCTGGCTGGAGGGCGTCAACAGTGTCGAGGGGTTGAGACAGCTCGATCTGGCTGCCGTCCTCGCCGCGCGGCTCTCCTGGCCGATGCGGAAACGGCTCGACGAGTTGCTGCCGGAGCGCATCCAGGTTCCCTCCGGCTCCCGCATCGCCATCGACTACACCAGCGATCCGCCGGTGATGGCGGTGAAGCTGCAGGAGATGTTCGGCTGCCGGGAGACACCGGCCGTGGCGGGAGGTCGGCTGCGGCTCCGGCTCCATCTGCTCTCGCCGGCCCGTCGGCCCCTGCAGGTCACTCAGGATCTCGCCGCTTTCTGGGAGAACGGCTATGCGGAGGTGAGGAAGGAGATGCGGGGGCGCTATCCGAAACATCCCTGGCCGGAGGATCCCCTGACGGCGGTTCCCACCCGCCACACCCGGCGACGGGGGAAGTGATCCGGCGCGGCCACCGTCGAAGGTCCAGGCCGCGGCTGCCGACAGGGAGAGAGAGCGATACTTCCAGCAGGGTGTTGAAAAAGGCTATCCTGGCCTTTTTCAACACCGGAAGCCGAAAATGCGATTTCCGGCCTCCTCATGGGGCGGCGAGTCGCCGGAGAAGAAGGGCCTACTCCGCGCGCAGTGCCTCCACCGGGTCGAGCCGTGCGGCGCGGCGTGCCGGGAGGACACCGGCGGCGAGGCCGATGAAGAGGGAGACCCCCTCGGCGAGGAGGACGAACTTCAGCGGGGTGTGGACCGGCAGGGCGGGGATGAGGGTGTGCAGGGTCCAGGCGGTACCGATGCCCAGGGCGAGACCGGCGAGCCCGCCGACCGCGGAGAGGACCACCGCCTCGCCGAGAAACAGACCCAGCACCTGGCTTCGCCGGGCGCCGAGGGCGCGCAGCAGGCCGATCTCGCCGGTGCGCTCGTTGACCGCGATGGTCATGATGGTGACGATGCCGATGCTGCCAACCAGCAGGGAGATGCCGCCGATGGCGCCGACGGCGAAGGTAAGCACGTCGAGTACCGAGCCGAGTACGTCCAGCATCTGCTGCTGGGTGGTGATGGTGAAATCCTCCTTGCCGTGACGCGCCTCCAGGCTCCTGCGGATCCCCTCCACCACCCTCTCCACGGGGGTCTCCTCGTGGTAGAGCAGGTCGATCTCGAACAGGCCGTCGCGGTTGAACAGACCCAGGGCTCGTGCCGCGGGGATGTAGACCGTATCATCCAGGTCGAAGCCCAGTACCGTCCCCTTGGGCTCCATCACGCCGATCACCCGGTAGCGGCTGCCGGCGATGGCGATCCGCTTGCCGAGCGGGTTGTCGTTGCCGAACAGCTCCTGACGCAGCCGGCTGCCGAGCACGGCGAAGGCGCGCGGGGCGGTGGGGTCGTCGTCGGGCAGGAAGCGGCCCGAGCGCACCTTCATGCGGAACGCCTCCGGCATCTGGGCGCCGACCCCATAGACGTTGGTGCGTCGTCGCCGCCCGCCCGCATCCACCTCCGCATTGCCCTGGACGACCGGTACCATCGCCTCAATGTAGGGAAGTCGTGCCAGGGCCTCGCCGTCCTCGATGGTGAGCGGCCGGTTGGTGCCGAATACGCCGAGGGTGGTGCCGGCGGTAGTGGCCTTGCCGGGATTGACCGCTACCAGGGTGGTGCCGAACTGGGTGAACTCCTCGAGCACGAACCGGTGGAGTCCCTCACCGATGGCGGTGAGGATGATCACCGCGGAGATCCCCACGGCGATGCCGAGGGCGGTGAGGAGGGTACGCAGGCGATGGGCCGCCAGGGAGGCACCGGTGAGCTGGAGAAAGTCCCGCGTCCGCATGGGTTCAGCGCCTTGCCAGGGCCAGCACGGGGTCGAGTCGTGCCGCGCGCCGTGCGGGCAGGATGCTGAAGAGGAGGCCGGTGAGCACGGCCACCCCAAGCGCCGAGACCACCGCCCAGAGGGGGGTCTGGGCCGGCAGCACCGGCAGGGCGTGGCGGATCGCCTGGTTGCCGAGCAGCCCCAGCAGCAGGCCGCCGCTGGCGCCGGCGGCCGAGAGCAGCACCGCCTCGGCGAGGATCAGTGTGGTGATCGCGGGGCGCGATGCCCCCAGCGCCTTGAGCAGACCGATCTCGGCCGTGCGCTGGGAGACCGCCACCAGCATCACGTTCATGATCAGGATGCCGGCCACCCCCAGGGAGATGGCGGCGATCCCCCCCACCGCGTAGGTGAGGGCGCCAAGGATCTTGTCGAAGGTGGCGAGTACCGCATCCTGGGTGATCACCGTCACGTCCCTCACCCCCTGATGACGCTGCTGCAGGGTGTCGAGCACGAAGCGCCTGACCGGTTCGATCGCCTTCCGTGATCGCGCCTCCACCAGGATGCGGAACAGGGAGGGGGTGTTGAAGAGCTGCTGGGCGGAGGCCACCGGGATGATCACCAGATCCTCCACGTCGATGCCGATGGAGCGCCCCTCCGAGGCGAGGATTCCGATCACCCGGTAACGACGATCCCCGATGCGGAGCCACTCCCCCAGGACACGCTGGGGGCCGAACAGTTCACGCCGGATCCGGCTGCCGATCACCGCCACCGGAACGGCGCGTTCCCACTTTTCCGCCGGCAGGAAGCGGCCCTGACCCAGCTTCCAGTGACGGATCTCCAGATAGTCGTGGGTGGCGCCGATGATGACCACCTCCCGGGAGCGGCCGCCTCTGTTCACCTCCGCCTGGCCCACATTGAGAGGGGCCACGCGGCGAACGGCCAGACTGCGGGTCAGGGCGGCGGCATCGGCGATGGTGAGGTCCCGGGGTGTCTCCCCCATCAGGGTGCTCGGGTTGAGTCCCCCGGTCTCGGAGCGCCCCGGAATGACGATGAGCAGGTTGGTGCCGAGGGCGGAGAACTCGCCCACCACATAGCGACGGGCCCCCTCCCCAAGGGCGGTGAGCACCACCACCGCGGCGACACCGATGGCCATGGCCAGCAGCATGAGCAGGGTTCGGGTGGGATATCCGCGCAGGGCTCCCCAGGCGAACCGGCCGATGTCCCCGCTACGGAGATGCATGGGAACTCCCCCCTTCCCGCTCCAGGCGCCCGTCGAGCATGTGCAGTTGGCGCCGCGCCCGCTCGCCGACCAGCGGATCGTGGGTCACCACGATCAGCGTGATGCCTTCCCGGTTGAGCCCCTCGAGGGTGTGGATCACCTCCGCGCCCGCACGGTGATCCAGGTTTCCGGTGGGTTCGTCGGCGAGGAGCACGCCGGGTCGGGTCACCGTGGCGCGGGCGATGGCGACCCGCTGGCGCTGCCCGCCCGACAACTGATCCGGCTTGTGATGGGCCCGGTCACCCAGACCCAGCGCCTCCAGGGCCGCCGCGACCCGCTGCCGGCGCTGGCGGGGATCGACACCGGCGAGGAGCAGGGGGAGTTCCACGTTCTCGAAGGCGGTGAGTCTGGGCACCAGATGGAAGGCCTGGAAGACGAATCCGATCTGCCGGTTGCGTACCCGTGCCTGCTCGGTGTCGGAGAGCGCCGTCACGTCGCGGCCGTCCAGGCGGTAGGTACCGCTGGAGGGACGATCCAGCAGGCCGATGATGTTCAGGAGGGTCGACTTGCCGGAGCCCGAGGGCCCCATGATGGAGACATAGTCCCCGGCTCCGATCCGCAGTGTCACGTCGTCCAGGGCGTGGACGATCTGGTCGCCGACCCGGAAGTCGCGATGAATGTGCTCCAGATCGATCATGGTCGGTCGTCGGACCCGACACGCCCCGCGGTGAGTTCCACCCGTCTCACTCCGTCTCCCTCTCGCGTACCGCGAGTACGCCGGCCTCGACCCCTTCCCGGTCCACGGAGACGACCACCTGCTCCCCCTCGCGCAGGCCCGAGACCACCTCGCTCCACTCCCAGTTGCTCAGGCCGATCTCGATCCGGCGCTGTTCCAGTGGTTCGCCTTCCCGGAATACCAGCACCTTGTCCCCCTCCAGGACCGCCTCGGTAGGCACCCGCAGCACCTTCTCCCTCTCCGCGATGATCACCTCCACATCGGCGCTGTAGCCGGGGAGCATGTGGCGGCTCTCTTCCGGTCGATCGAAGGCGGCCTCCACCTCCACCGTACGCGCCTGGCGGGCCACCTCCAGCACGTAGGAGGCGACGCGCCGGACATGCCCCCGGAAGATCCGGTCCGGAAAGGCGTCGAGGGAGATTCGTGCCTCCATGCCAGTGCGGATCCTGGGGGCGTCCACTTCGTCGATGGGAGCGGAAACATAGACACAGCTCATGTCGACCACATCCACCGCCGGTGGAGTGGGGATACCGACGGGGGAGGGGGTGACGAACTCACCGATCTCGCCATTGATCCCGGCGACGATACCATCGAAGGGTGCGGTCAGGAGAGTCTGCTCCAGGGCCGCCTCGGCCACCTGGACGCGGCTCTCGCTCACCTTCTCTTCCGCCCGGGCCGCCCGGCAGGCCGCCGCCCGGGACCGCGCCTCGCCCCTGGCCTGGTCGACCGCCTCGTCGGAGGCGAGACCCTTCCTCTTCATCGCCTGCAGACGCTGCGCATCGCGCTCTGCGACGTCGGCGAGGATGCAGGCCTGGTCGGCACGGGCACGGGCGGCGGAATGTTCGTTGCGGGCGAGGCGAAGCTGGGCCTGCCGATCCCTGTTCCACAGCTCCATGAGCAGTTGACCGGCCTCGACCCGGTCCCCTTCGTGCACCGGCAGCCGAGCGATCCGGCCACCGATCGCCGGCGAGAGACCGGTTCTCCGACACGCCTCGATGGAACCCGCCCGGGTGTTGGCCACGGTGTCCCGTACCTTGCCGGGGGTCACCGTCGCGACGGTCACCGCGACGGCGTGAGGGCGTGCGAACCACCAGATGGAGGTGGAAACGGCGATCAGGAATGTGATGGCAACCGCGAGCAGACGGACGGGATGGCGTGACATGCGGTCTCCTCTGGAGGTGATCGCGCGGGTCCTGCGGCAGGAGGCAGGCCTCCCGGGGAACCGGATCCGGCCACGCAACCGATGGTGACCCCGATCGGGTTACCCCCTACTCATCTTAGCAGGATGTTGAAAAAGGCCGTCCTGGCCTTTTTCAACGCCGGAAGCCGAAAATGCGATTTCCGGCTTCCTTACGTTTTCAATGACTTGGCGTCATTGAAAACGGCGGTGCATCCATGCACCGCGGCACAGGCTGCCGAAAAACGGTGTTTTTCAGCAGCCTGCTAGCAGTCTGTCGGAGTTCAAGCTGAAGGTCACTCCGCCTCTCGGGGCCCCACGGATAGCACCAGAACCTGCCGGTCTATCGAAGTCCGACAGCCGGTTAACACGAGTCCGGGCCCGTGCCACGGCGAGGAACGTGCCACTCCCGGCGTCACGGCCATCGCCACCCCTGCTCATCTCCCCCGTCTGCTCCAGAACTGGTCCGCCAGCAGTTTCAATGACGATGCATCGTCGGCCATGGTGGAGGCAGCCTCCTCGGTGGTCTTGATTCCCTCCACACTGGCCACCGCCGTCTGCCTGATGTTGACGATGTTCTGATTCACATCCTGCGCCACGTGGCTCTGCTCGTCGACCGCGGCGGCGATCTGTGCGCTCATGTCGTTGATGGTGGAGACCGCATCGGTGATGGCGTCGAGCGAGTCGACCGCATCCCGGCCTCGACCCACGCTCTCCTCGGCACGGTGGCGACTGCGGTCCATCGCCTCGACGGAGAGCCGTGCACCCGCCTGCAGCCGCTCGATCATCTCCTGTATCTCGCGCGTGGATTCATGGGTCCGGTTGGCGAGGGTGCGTACCTCGTCCGCCACCACCGCGAAGCCGCGACCCTGCTCTCCCGCGCGCGCCGCCTCGATGGCGGCATTGAGGGCGAGCAGGTTGGTCTGTTCGGCGATGTTGCTGATCACGTCGACCACGTTGCTGATCTGGGTGCTGTGCGCATTGAGCTGTTCGATCACCTCGTTGGCCTTCTCGATCTCGTTCGCAAGCTGCTGGATGGAGTCCATGGTACTGTGTACCACGTCGCGGCTGTGTCCAACCTCCTGGCGGGCCCGGGTGGCCGCCTCGGAGGAGAGATGGGTGTTGCTTGCGACCTCCTGGATGCTGGCCGACATCTCGGTGATGGCCGTGGCGATGGTATCGGTATCCGATTGCTGGCGATCGACGATGGCGCGGTTGGTGTCGAGCAGCCCCCGCAGTCGTTCCGCCTGTTGCGAGATGTGGTTGGCCGCCTCGAAGATACGGCCGACGATGCCGCTGGTCTCCGCCTCCAGATAGCGCATGGCCAGAATCAACTGGCCGGTCTCGTCGTTGCGGCCGGTGTAGATGCGACAGGCGACGGGATTGTCGATGATCGTGCGCGCCTTGGCGAACAGTCCGCAGAGCGGACGAACCTCGCGGCTCATGAAGAGGGCGACGACGACCATCCCGGGCAACAGCGACAGCAACCCCGTCCCCACGGAGAGCCCTCCCTCGAGCCACGGTCCGGCGAGGGTGAGAAGCTGTACCAGCAGGAAAGCGGACAGCACCTTGTAGCGGAAAGGGAGAGGCCGCCTGGAGAGCCAGCGGGGTGCCTTGCCGGCATTGAGCCGGGAGTAGAGCTGTTCGGCCCGCTCGATCTCCTCCGGCTTCGCCTTGTGCCGGACCGACTGGAACTCACGGATCTCGCCATCGGCATCGATGATGGGTGTGACATAGGCATCCACCCAGTAGTGATCGCCGTTCTTGCAGCGATTCTTGACGATCCCCATCCAGGATCGGCCCGACTTGATGGTCTTCCAGAGATCCGCGAAGGCGGCCGGCGGCATGTCGGGATGACGTACCACGTTGTGACTCTTGCCGACCAGCTCCTCTTCGCTGAAGCCGCTGACCTGGCAGAAATCGTCGTTGACGGAGGTGATGATTCCCTTGAGGTTGGTGGTGGACAGGATGTTCAGCTTGTCGCTGAATACGTTTTCCCGACCGGTGACAGGATGGTTGATCTTCATTGTTGTCGGCTCCTTGTTGTCGTAGGCGCTTCGTGAGCCTTTCCGCTCCACGGAGAGCGGGTGAAGGGCGGGTGCCTACCGAAACCAGGCCTTACTGACACTCCCCTGCGGTTGTCACGTCGGCATGATCCCGTGTCGGCCGTATTCTTCCGGTTCATCACCCTGCGTGAGCCGCAGCCGCCGGCACTGGAATCCACTGGGCGGATTCCTCTCGAGAACTATCGGCCGGGACCGATGTTCCTTTACCGGACACCATCCGCCCCCCGCGGCCTGCCGGATGCCCGATCGAAGGGGCGGAGTGACCTTCAGCTTGAAGTCCGACAGCCTGTGCCGCGGTGCAAGGATGCACCGCCGTTTTCAATGACGGCAAGTCATTGAAAACGTGAGGAAGCCGGAAATCGCATTTTCGGCTTCCGGCGTTGAAAAAGGCCAGGACGGCCTTTTTCAACATCCTGCTGGAGAGAGGTGAAGGGATTGCGCGGGGCCGGATGCGGCGTCCCGCCTCCCTCGGCGATGAATCGGGAGATGCCCTGGCGCCCGCAATGGGAAGAGACAGCGGAGCCTCTTCACCCGAGAAACCACTCGGAGAAGAGAATGTTCAGGGCATCGATTCAGCGTCCGGAAGGCGAGCCGGCGTTCTCGTCGCGGAGAGGGGCTCACCTGCCGCTTGCGGGGGGCGACAGGGATCGCGAGAGGTGCCGGGCAGGGCGGCCCATGGGGAGGGATCGCGGGGGGTGGGTTCCCGGCCCGCCCCATGAGCGGAGTTTCCCTCGTGCGCCGGTGGTTCCTATCTGTCCCGGCGCGAGAAGTAGACGTCGTTGACGCCCTGGGTCAATCCCTGCCATGCGACGTAGACGTTCTGCATATCGTCGATGGTCACGGTGGGGAAGAACTCGAAATCGTTCTGCCGGCTGTCGGAAACCCGGAAGTTCCGGAAAGTCCGTCCGCCGTCCCGGCTGATGCCGAGATAGATGTCGTAGTTGCTCCGGAACTGCAGCCAGACGGGGAGCTTGTAGCGAGGAGGCGTCACCCAGTGGGAGTTGCGTGAATCGGCCCACACCACCACCACGTCACCCTGGGTGTTGACGGAGAGTCCGGGGTTCAGGTTCCCCACGTAGGGACCGGTGGTATCGTCCACGCGGGCGCTCTTCCACGTCGCTCCGCCATCGTTGCTCCGGGCGACGTTGATGTCGTAGACGTCTCCATGGGTGAAGGCGATATAGATATTGCCTGCGCCGTCCACTCCCAGCGACGGATGCATCTCGAAGTTGCCTCCCTTGAAGTCGCTGGTCACCCAGACGCTGGGCTGCCAGGTGTCCCCGGCATCCGTGCTCCTGGCGAAGAAGATGTCGGGGTTCCCCCGCCGCAGGTCCGTCCAGGAGAGGTAGACGTTGCCCGCGTCATCGACTTTCATGCTCGGGGTACGCTGGGCGCCGGTTTCGACCGTCACCTGGGTGGCGACCAGGGGATTGGGATCGACCTGCCGTTTCCGGGTCCAGGTGAGGCCGCCATCGAGACTCTTCGAGAAATGGATCCGGGGAGGTGTCGATC
>JALTLT010000007.1 GCA_027001815.1 Gammaproteobacteria bacterium
CCGGGCCTGGCACCAAACCGAATCAAGGTCACTGCGGGTGGAGGTACGCCAGATCCCGTCGAGGGCAACGAACCTCCCCGGCCCCAGGTTCGACCACGGAGGCGCGCAGCGCCGGAGTAGCGGCGACTGAAGGGAGCCAATCCCTCCGGACCGCCGGGTTGCGCTCGGCAATGCTGCCGCAGGCGGCACCTTGTCGTCGAGGTTCCCTCGTCACGCCGCGTGGCGCCCCCGGGACGTTCCGAGTCCCCCCGCTCGAGGATGGCACCTGGTCCTGCACGGCGCAGGAGCACCGCCTGCCGTGGGTGCCGCCGTCGCCGGCGGTCCGGAAGGGGACCGCTCCCTCCTTATGCCAATCCGTCTCCGCTCAGAACTCTCCTTCACGCACGGTCTGCCGGCCGCCCAGCACCTGAACCGTCTCCGGTTCGACGGGAGTGTTGTCCGGCAGTGGCTCGCCGCTCTTTTCGATGGTCTTGGCAGCCAGGCCGGTGAGGCCGGCAAGGGGGGCGGCCCCTTTCACGGCCCCGCTCTCCGAGTAGTAGTCGAACCAGGGGAGTCCGGCCTGGGTGTATTGGCTGGCGGAGGGGGGTTCGTGGGGCGGCCTGTGGCCGGTGATGGTCTGGTAGAGGGTACTGTCCACGAGATGCACGAAACAGCGGGAGCCGTGTTCCTGGTCCCAGCAGTCGAGCCCGTAGGGGTCTTCGTAGATCTTCTGTTTCATCAGGCCGCCCGGGGCCATGCCCATCTCCGGGCCAGGCGACTTGCTGTACATGATGAGCGGCTCCTCATACTCGTCGGGAATCTCCCCGAGTCTCCGGTAGATCTCCGCCTTCATGGGATAGACGACAATCTGCAGTCCTCCATGCCGCGCCTCACCGGTGAGCTGTTCCTCCGCCGTATAGCCTTCGCCCATCGGCATGGCCACGAACTGCCGGATGTGATCGTCGCTGACGTTGAATCCGTCGAGCCACGGCTGTTCGGGGACCACCACGTAGTCCTGGGGGTCGTCCGAAAGCCGGTTGGTCCACGGCCTCCCCGAGACGGCGTCGATCTTTCCCGCGGCGATCTTCACGGCGCAGGGGTAGTGACTGGAGAAATCGATCCACAGGGCTTCGGCCCGGTACATGGGGATGAAGACCCCGCCGTGCCGGCGCCAGCTCTGCGGCAGGCGCGCTGCGTGGTCGTCCACGTGTTCCACCGGGAAGCGACCGAGACCGGGAGGCAGGGGGTATTCCCGGTTGTCGTCGGGGATCCGCAGGGTGCGCTGAAAGTCGATCGTACAGGTGGCCCGGGGGTGGACCTCAGGGAAACGGAAGAGCAGGGCGTTGTCTCTCAGTTCGATCATGATGGCGGTTCCTCCTCTGGCTACCAGTCGCCGTCGCGGACCTCCCGCACCACCCGGAGGATGGCGTGGTCCGGCAGCGTTTTGAGTTCCCGGATCAGCTCGGCGAAGAGCCGGGGGCGTCCGAGGATGATCTCCAGCAGGTCCGACGAAACCTTGCCGGCCATGGCCAGCAGGAGGTCGGGGTCCTCGCCCAGCTCTTCCGCCAGCGCGCGTATCTTTGCCTCCGACGGAGGGGGCACCTCGTCCCGCTCGATCTTGCTCAGGTAGGCCGGCTCCACACCGATGCGCCGGGCCACCTGGCGGACCGAGTAGCGGCGGTCGGTCTCCTTGAGGGCTTCGCGCCGCTTCCGGATGTAGGTTCCGAATGACATGTGTACTATATAGTACACAATACACAACATGTCAAAGAGGGTGTGACCGATACGTTGGCAGGCGGTTGAAAAACCCGGTTTTCCGGCTCCCGGTGTTGAAAAAGGCCAGGACGGCCTTTTTCAACATCCTGTTAGGGGGTGGTCGAAGGGGAGGGGCATGCCGGATCGGGAGAGACGTCCGGCGCCCGGTCAGTCGGCGCTCGCGAGGGTGAAGTGGAACCGGGCCCCCTGTCGCGACCGGCTCTCGACCCACACCTTCTGCCGGCGCAGCTCGATGATCTTCTTGACGATGCAGAGGCCGAGGCCGGCATGGCCATCGACCCGTTCCGGGGCATGCGCCTGATGGAAACGCTCGAAGACCAGGTCGAGCTGGTCGGGGGCGATCCCCTGGCC
>JALTLT010000008.1 GCA_027001815.1 Gammaproteobacteria bacterium
CCCCCTGCAGAGCCCCGCCCGGCCCCTTCCGGGCGCAGCGGCGGTGGCCTCCGCACATCCCCTCGCCACCGCCGCCGGCATCGAGATCCTCAGACGCGGCGGCAACGCCTTCGATGCAGCAGTGGCGGTCACGGCGACGCTCGCCGTGGTGGAGCCCTACTCCTCCGGGCTCGGCGGCGGGGGGTTCTGGCTGCTTCACCGCGCCTCCGACGGCCATCAGGTGATGCTCGACGGCCGCGAGACGGCTCCCGCCGCCGCCCGCCGTGATCTCTATCTGGACGAACGGGGCGAGGTGATCCCCGGCCTCTCCATCGACGGCCCGCTGGCCGCCGGCATCCCCGGCGTTCCCGCCGCACTCGCCTACCTGGCGGAGGGATGGGGGCGAATGCCGCTCCACCGGACCCTCGCCCCCGCCATCCGCGCCGCCCGCGAGGGGTTCGAGGTGGACGAACACTACCGCCGCATGGCGCAGTTCCGACTGGAGGCACTGCGCCGCTCGCCGGAGGCGGCCTCCCGGTTCCTGGTCAACGGCGGGCCCCCTCCACCGGGCCATCGCATCCACCAGCCCGAGCTGGCGGAGACCCTGGAGAGGATCGCCCGGGCGGGACGGAGCGGGTTCTACGAGGGGGAGGTGGCGCAGCGGATGGTGGCGGCGGTACGCCGGGCGGGCGGCATCTGGAGCCTGGAGGATCTGCGGGAGTATCAGGTGGTGGAGCGGAGGCCTGTGACCGGCGCCTACCGCGGCATGCGGATCGTCTCCGCCGCCCCGCCCTCCTCGGGCGGCGTGGCGCTGGTGGAGGCGCTCAACATCCTTTCCGGCTATCGCCTCGAGGAGCTGGAGCCCGCCTCACGCATCCAGCGGGTGACCGAGGCGATGCGGCGCGCCTACCGGGACCGCGCCCTGTGGCTGGGCGACCCCGACTACGTGGAGGTGCCGGTGGAACGACTCACCCACCCCTGGTACGCCGACGGGTTGCGGATCTCCATCCTCCCCGACCGCGCCACCCCCTCCGACCGGCTGGCGCCGGTCGACGCCTCCCCGGTGACCGGCAACCACACCACCCACTTCTCGATCCTCGACCGGGACGGCAACCGGGTGGCCGCGACCCTGAGCATCAACTATCCGTTCGGTTCCTGCTTCGTTCCGGCCGGCACCGGCGTGCTCCTCAACGACGAGATGGACGACTTCTCCGCCAAGCCCGGCGTCCCCAACGTCTACGGCCTGGTGGGCGGCGAGGCCAACGCCATCGCCCCCGGCAAACGCCCCCTCTCCAGCATGTCACCCACCTTCGTCGAACGACCGGACGGCGGCCTGGCGATCCTCGGAACGCCGGGTGGCAGCCGCATCATCAGCATGGTCCTGCTGGCGATCCTGGAGTACGCCGAGGGGGCCGGCGCGGAACGGATGGTCTCGCTGCCCCGTTATCACCACCAGTACCTGCCCGACGCCCTGCAGCTCGAACCGGGCTCGGTATCGGCGGAGACGGCCCGCCGCCTCGAGGCGATGGGCTACCGCCTCGACCGGCGCGACGCCACCTGGGGCAACATGCAGGTGGTGGTGATGGGGTCAGACGGCCGGGTAACCGCCGCCTCCGACCGGCGCGGCGGTGGCCGCGGGGCTGTCGACCCGTGAGCCGTCGGTGGCGTAGTGACGGGCCTTGGGCAGGCCGCGGCGGCGGGAGCGGGCCTGCTGCACCACCACGCCACGCAGACGGTAGGTCTCGTTGATGAGGAGCTTGGGATACCCCTCCTTGAGCGCCACCAGGTAGCGCTTCTCCCCCTCTTCCCGATACTGGCGGAAGAAGACGTCACCGTTGAGATCCGCCACCACGTAGGCGCCATCGAGGGCCGGCAGGTTGGGGTCGATGATGATCACCGCCCCGTTGCCGAACTCCGGCTCCATGCTGTCGCCCAGCACCTGCAGGGCGAAGTTGGCCTTGGCGGCACAGCTACTGATCTCGTTGTCCATGGGGTTCATCACGGGCACCTCTCTCGAGCCGTCCCGCCGCACGGCGGGGATTGCGGACTGGACCGGCCACTATAGCCGAGACGCCCTTACCTGACAATTCCCGTCGGAATTCCTCGCGCGCAACTCTCCCCCAACCC
>JALTLT010000009.1 GCA_027001815.1 Gammaproteobacteria bacterium
GGGCACCGTGATGAGCCGGCTCAACCGGGCACGCAGGGCGCTCATGGCCCCTTTGCTGGATCTCAAGCCGCATATCCGGCTGGTAAAGGTCAAGTAGTCGATTGCTGTATGGTGAGGACACCCGATGGAGACCGATAAGCTGAATCCGTTCGTCGATGGCGAGCTCGACAGAGAGACCCGCGAGGAGATGCTGCGCGCCATCGGCAACGACCCCCAGTTGGGTCGTGAGGTGGGCAACCTTCGACAGATCAAGGAGATGGTGCGTCACGCCTACGAGACACCGCCCCCCGCCAGGGGGTACCGCCCTCTCCAGGGCCGCTCTTCCCTGCGAGGCCTGGCGGCGGCCATCCTGCTCACCGTCGGCGCCCTCCTCGGCTGGTTCGGTCACTACCTCCAGCCCGCCGGAAAGAACGCCGCGATGCAGACCCTGGCCGCGAACGAGGCGGTCGCTCCGGCCGCCGACCGCATACTGCTCCACGTGGACACCAACGATCCCCGCCGGATCCTCGCTGCCCTCACGCGCGTGGAGCAGATGCTGGATACGGTGATGGAGGAGCGGCAGCAGCCTCGGCTCGAGATCGTCGCCCATGGGGAAGGGCTGGAACTGATGAAGGCCGGTCTGGCCGACCGTCCTCACCGCGAGCTGGAGCGGATCCTCTCCGAGTACGAGCACGTCACCCTCAAGGCGTGCAAGCGCACCCTGCAGCGTCTGCGCAAGGCCGGTCAGGAGATTCGCCTGCGCCCCGGCACCGATGACTCCCGGACTGCCCTGGACGAGATCGTGCGGCGCATCCACGAGGGCTGGACCTACATCAAGGCCTGACGGGTATCTCCCCGCTGACAGGATGTTGAAAAAGGCCGTCCTGGCCTTTTTCAACACCGGAAGCCGAAAAACGGTGCTTTTCGACAGCCTGCCAAGGGCGGAGACGACCGATCCGCTCCTGCCTTGAATTCCGCTCCCCTGCCCGAATATATTAGAAAACCCTGATAATCCGCCCCGCCAAACGCGGGGCGGAGCCGTTTGCATCCCATTTTTCAGACCATTGCGATACGAGGGGCAGGTATGAGCGAATCTCCCAACATCGTCTCCGCGACCTACGACACCTTTCGCGACCTGGTGGTGGAGCGCTCCCGGGAAGTGCCGGTACTGGTGGACTTCTGGGCCGAATGGTGCGGACCCTGCAAGATCCTGCTGCCGGTGCTGGAGCGGCTGGCCGCCGACTACCAGGGCAAGTTCCTGCTGGTGAAGGTGGACACCGAACGGGAACAGCGCCTCGCCATGGAGCACGGCATCCGCTCCATCCCCACCCTGCGCCTCTACCGCCACGGCGAGATGCAGGAGGAGCTGCTGGGGGCGCAGCCCGAGTCGGTATTGCGCGACCTGCTCGATCGCCACATCGCGCGCCCCTCCGACCTGCTGCGGGAGGCGGCCTCGAGCGCCCGGAATGCCGGTGATCTCGACCAGGCTGCCCGGCTCCTGGAAGAGGCGCGAAACTCCGACCCGGACAATCATCGGGTGCTGGTGGATCTGGCCAGCCTGGCGCTGGCGCGCGGGGAGATGGAGAAGGCGAGGGAGGCGATCGGCGACATCCCCGCCAACCATCTCGCCGACGAGGAGGTAAAGGCCCTGCAGGGCCAGCTCCGCTTCGCCGAAGTGGCTGCCGGGGCGCCGGCCTCCGAGACCCTGCGCCGGCGAATCGAGAAGGAGCCGGACGACCTGGAGGCACGCTATCTGCTGGGTGCCCGCCAGGTGGTGGAGGGAGACTACGAAGAGGCCCTGGAACAGTTTCTGGAGGTGCTCAAACGGGACCGTCGGTTCCGCGATGACGCCGCTCGCCAGGCGATGCTCGACCTCTTCGAACTGATGGGAGGTGACAACGAACTGGTCAACCGCTACCGCCGGCAGATGTTCGCCCTGCTCCACTGACAGAATGTTGAAAATGCCCATCCGCGGGCTCTTTGACAGGATTTTCGATGAGGCCAGCAGCCGATCGGACTTTGACGGGCGGTCAGGTTCCGGTGCTTTCCGCGGGGCGGAGTGACCTTCAGCTTGAAGTCCGACAGGCTGCAGGCCTCATTGAAAACGGCGATGCATCCATGCACCGCGGCACAGGCTGCAGAAAAACGTTGTTTTTCAACAGCCTGTTAAACCCGGGGACGGGAGCCGAATCGAACCGGGACGGAACAGAGGAGGAGCGTCACGCCGCCGGAGGGGCGTGACGAGGAGAAGTGCCCTGGCGGACGACCTCCGCGGGACACCGGAGCCCGGGCGCGAAGGTCCTCAGCCGCCGCCGGCCTCCAGCCGCTTCAGCAGCTCCTTGGGCGGCAGGTAGCCTCCGAACTTGCGACCATCCTCGGCGAAGATGGTGGGCGTTCCGTTCACTCCCAGCGCCCGGCCCAGTTCCTGGCTGCGCCCGACCGGATTGTCGCACTGCTTCGGCGCCACCGGCTTGCCGTTCTTGGCATCTGTGAGCGCCGCCTTGCGATCGTCGGCACACCAGACCGATACCGCCTTCAGGAAGGAGGGGGATCCGGGGGGGGTACGCGGGTAGAGCATGTAACGCACCTGGATTCCCAGGTCGTTGTACTCCTTCATCTCGTTGTGCAGCTTTCGGCAGTAGGGGCAATCGATATCGGTGAAGACCGTCACCTTCCAGGCCGGATTCTCCGGGCCGAAGACGATCATCTCTTTCTCGTCGAGTCCCTTCATCAACTCCCGCCGCGCATCGGTCGCCAGAGGTTCGCTCAGATCGGTTCCCAGCGCCAGGTCGTAGAGGGTGCCATCCAGGAGGTAGCGACCGTCGCCGCTGACGTAAAAGATGCGGGTACCGAACAGCACCGCGTAGACACCGGACAGCGGCGTCTCCTTGATGGCATCCGGTTTCTGGCCGGGGAAGTAACGGGAGAGCATCTGCTCGATCGCCTCCCGGTCCGGCCCGCCCTGTTGAGCAGCGAGGGCAGGGGCATGGGTGGCGAGAGCGAGGGAGAGGCCCAGCAGGGCAGGGGCGATGAATCGGGTCACGAATCGGTTCTCCATAACGATGGTGGACGGGTAGCCTGATGAAGGGGTCTCCTCCCCCTTGCCTTGTCAGCGTCGCGACGCGCCATGACGGAGCCTGACGGCAACCATCGGGAAGAAGGCGGAGAGCGTCTCGCCAGGCCAGGGGTCCAGGGCCGCCCATTCTGCCTCTTTTGCCCGCTCGTCACAATATCCGTCCGATCTCCCTGCAGCCCCCGGCAGTCTGCGAGTCAGGCAGGGGAAGGCGCCGCCTCTCCCTCTTCCTGAAGACGCTGCATCATGGTGATCAGTTCCGCTTCGCCCTTGCTGAGCCCACAGACCGTAACCAGTTCCTCCACATCGGACCCTTTCCGGGCCAGACGCACCGCCTGCTCGTAGGGTCGCGAACGCTGCCCGAACTGCTCGAGCTGCTCCTGCCGGTGGCTGATGCGCATGGAGCGCCTCTCGATCTGCTGGATGCGGTCGCTGAGTCCCGCCGCTCCCGCACAGAGCGCCCGCACGTCGGTGGCCGTTTCTTCCTGGCGCCGCTGCTGCTGTTCGAGAAGCCGGCCCAGGCGGCGCAAACGCCCGGCCAGGACTCCGCAAAGCGCCAGATTCATGACGCAGAGGAGCCCAAGAACCAAGATAACCCATTGATCTGCCATGGCTCTACCCTTCGGAAGTGACCCTTTGGGGTAGTGACAGCAAGAATCGTGCACAGGACCTCCCCCAGCGATCCCGCCGGACCGCCTGGGGCGGCATGCCGAGTGGGACGCGGGAGCGGCGTGACGGGGAAGACGACGCAGAGGCATCCGGCGAGAGCGGGAAGAAGAAGCGCTCCGGTGCAGCCTCCACGCGGCTGGCCGGCAGCCTGTCGGCCTGACAGGATGTTGAAAAACACCGTTTTTCGGCAGCCTGCTAGCGATACTCCACCTCGACCCCTTCCGGACCGGTCAGGCTGCGGAGACGGCTGAGAAGTTCGTCGGAGGGGGTGACCCTCCAGGCGTCGTCGAGCGGCAGATCGGCTTCGGCACTGGGTCCACGGTAACGAATCCAGACGGGGCAGCGGCCATCACGGTAGGGACGGAGGGTCGACTCCAGGTTGCGCACGAAACCGTTGCCTCCAGCACGATGGTCGACGCGGATCAGCAACCGCCGGGCGAACCGCTCCCGCGCCTGCTCCAGAGTGAGCACCTCGGAGGCCACCAGTCGCTGGCCGCCGGTATAGGCATCGGCTCCCAGCTTGCCCTCCACCACCAGCACCGTGTCCCTGGTGAGCAGATGGCGGTACTGGTCGTAGGTGTCGGAGTAGAGGGTCGCCTCGATGCGCGCGGTACGGTCGTCCAGGGTGAGGGCGGCCATCCGCCCCCGCCGGGTGTTGATGATCCGGACGGCGATCAGCAGACCGGCCACCACCACCTGCCTCTCCTGACTCTCCCCCCCCCAGCCGCCGGCGTTGCCCCCTTCGCCGTTGCCGGCCACCAGCTCCGCCAGGCGGCCGCTGGTGAAGCAGGCGAGTTCATCCAGAAACCGGTCGATGGGATGACCGGTGAGATAGAGACCCAGGGTCTCCTTCTCCCCCTGCAGGCGGTAGTCGTCCTCCCACTCCGGCAGCGGTTCCGACCCGGCCAGCTCCGCCGAACCGGTCCCGGGCGCATCGCCGAACAGGTCGAACATGCCCGCCTCCTCGTTGCGGGCACTCTGCTCCGCCGCCTTTATGGCGTCGGGCAGGCGGGCCATGAGGGTGGCGCGGTTGGTGCCGAGTCCGTCGAGGGCGCCGGCACGGATCAGTGCCTCCTGCACCCTGCGATTGACCCGGCGCAGGTCGAGGCGACGGCAGAAATCGAAGAGATCCCGGAACGGGCCGTTGGCCCGGCGCTCCTCGACGATGTTCTCGATGGCCGCCTGACCCACCCCCTTGATGGCACCGAGGCCGTAGATGATCCGCTCCTCCTCGTCCACGGTGAAGCGGTAGTCCGAGACATTGACGTCGGGGGGCGCCACGTCGAGGCGCATCTCCCGGCACTCCTCGATCAGCACCACCACCTTGTCGGTGTTGTCCATGTCGGCGGAGAGCACGGCGGCCATGAAGGCGGCGGGATAGTGGGCCTTGAGCCAGGCGGTCTGGTAGGAGACGAGGGCATAGGCGGCCGAGTGGGACTTGTTGAAGCCGTAGCCGGCGAACTTCTCCATGAGGTCGAAGATGTAGGTGGCGGTCTCCGCCTCCACCCCGCGTTCCACCGCCCCCTTCATGAAGACCTCGCGCTGCTTGGCCATCTCCTCGGGCTTCTTCTTGCCCATGGCACGACGCAGCAGGTCGGCTCCACCGAGGGTGTAGCCCGCCAGCACCTGGGCGATCTGCATCACCTGCTCCTGGTAGAGGATGACACCGTAGGTGGGCTTGAGGATCGGCTCCAGGTCGGGGTGGGGATACTCCACCTTCGCACGGCCGTGCTTGCGGTCGATGAAGTCGTCCACCATGCCCGACTGCAGCGGGCCGGGGCGGAACAGGGCCACCAGCGCGGTGATGTCCTCGAAACAGTCGGGCTGGAGCTTCTTGATCAGCTCCTTCATGCCGCGCGATTCGAGCTGGAAGACGGCGGTGGTGGCGCACCGCTTGAGGATGCCGAAGGCGTCGGGATCGTCGAGCGGAATGGCGGAGATGTCCAGCGGTTTCAGGCCGTCGCGCGCCCGGCCGCGGTTGATGGTCTGCACCGCCCAGTCGATGATGGTGAGAGTGCGCAGGCCGAGAAAGTCGAACTTCACCAGGCCCACCGCCTCCACGTCGTCCTTGTCGAACTGGGTGACCACCGAGGTGGAACCCTGTTCACAGTAGAGAGGGGTGAAATCGGTCAGCTTCGACGGGGCGATCACCACCCCGCCGGCGTGCTTGCCGGCATTGCGCGCCAGCCCCTCCAGGGAGCGGGCCATGTCCAGCAGATAGCGGACCTCCTCTTCCTCCTCGTAGAGGCGGCGCAGCTCCTCCTCCTGCTCCATCGCCTTCGCCAGGGTCATGCCTACCTCGAAGGGAATCAGCTTTGCGATGCGGTCGACGAATCCGTAGGGATGCCCCATCACGCGGCCCACGTCGCGGACCACCGCCTTGGCGGCCATGGAGCCGTAGGTGATGATCTGCGACACCTTCTCGCGGCCGTAGCGCTCCGCCACGTACTCGATCACCCGGTCGCGCTGATCCATGCAGAAGTCCACGTCGAAATCGGGCATGGAGACGCGCTCCGGGTTGAGGAAGCGCTCGAACAGCAGGTCGTAGCGGAGAGGATCGAGATCAGTGATCTGCAGGGCGTAGGCGACGAGCGAGCCGGCCCCGGAGCCGCGCCCCGGCCCCACCGGGATACCGTTGTCCTTGGCCCACTGGATGAAGTCGGCGACGATCAGGAAGTAGCCCGGGAAACCCATCTGGACGATCACGTCCAGTTCCATCTTCAGGCGGTCGAAGTAGGCCTTGCGCAGCGCCTCGCCATCCGGCGTATCGGGGCCGATGATCCGCTCCAGGCGCTTCTCCAGCCCCCGTTCCGACTCCGCCACCAGGAAGGAGTCCACATCCATCCCTTCCGGCACCGGGAAGTCGGGGAGATAGTTCTTGCCGAAGGTGAGTTCCAGATTGCAGCGGCGGGCGATCTCCACCGTGTTCTCCAGCGCCTCGGGCAGGTCGGCGAAGAGCTCGGCCATCTCCTCCGGGGTGCGCAGGTACTGCTGCTCGGTGTAGTCCCGGGGACGCCGCTTGTCGTCCAGGGTACGGCCCTGGTGGATACAGACCCGCACCTCGTGGGCCTGGAAATCGTCGGCACGGAGAAAGCGCACGTCGTTGGTGGCCACCACCGGCAGCTCCAGCCTGGCCGCCAGCTCCACGGCGGCGTGGAGGTACTCCTCTTCACCTGGCCTTCCGGTGCGTTGCACCTCCAGGTAGAAGGCATCGGGGAAATGGCCGGCCCACCAGCGGGCCAGGGACTCCGCCTCCTCCACCCGCCCCGCCAGCAGGGCACGTCCCACCTCTCCTTGTCGGCCCCCGGAGAGGGCGATGAGCCCCCGGGTGTGACCCTCGAGCCACTGCCGTTCGATCATGGGGATGTTGCGGTGCTGCCCCTCCAGATAGCTGCGCGAGACCAGTTCGGTGAGATTGCGGTATCCCTCCCAGGTACGGCAGAGGAGGAGCACCCGGGCCGGTGGCTCACTCTCCTCTTCCGGACGCAGGTGGAGATCCACACCGACGAGGGGCTTCACCCCCGCCGCCTGGGCGGCCCGGTAGAACTTCACCATGGAAAAGAGGTTGGACTGGTCGGTGACCGCCACGGCCGGCATGCCCGCCTCCGCCACCGCCGAGACCAGCGGCTTGATGCGGATGAGGCCATCCACCAGGGAGTATTCGGTGTGCAGATTGAGGTGGACGAATGAGGGCTCCATGGGAATATTGTACTGCAACCCTCCCCTCGATCGTCGCCATGAGGGCAAAAATCGCCGGAACCGCTCTCCCCCTGCCACCTTCGGGGCCAGGGCAGGCGAAAAAACCACTGCCGATATCCGATTTAACGCATAATCAACAAGTTACAAGCGCTCTTGCCAGTAGCGCCAAAATCCGGTAACGTTCGTCGAACAATAATAAGCCCCGGGGATCGAGCGACGTGTGCCGGGGCTCGCAGTCGCGGCAAATCGGACCATTGCAGATCGCCAGGGGTGGCGAGGCGATGAAAAAGAAGAACGAAACGCCGATTTCCAAGGGGGTAGGATCATGTCGTCTCTCGCTGCCAGCAATGGGCCGGAACACTGGCTCATGCTCGTCATTTTCTTCGCCATTTTTGCCGCCTGCGGTCTGGCTCGTGGCCCAAGATCACGCCTTTCACCCTCTGCCTCCATCCTCCTCGGTCTGCTGATGGTCTTCGCGAACAGCCTGGTGCTGCTGATCGCCAACCGCATCGGCTACGACACCTTCGATCTGAGGGCCCTCCTGACCCTCCATCAGGCGACCATCGAATCGAGTTTCATCATCCTCGGCTACTGTCTGATCGTCCGTGGCGTGGCAGGCGCCTGCCGTGGGGGCCGCCGTTCGCCGGTGCTGCGCTCCTCCCGCGATTTCGTCTGAGACGACCCGACTCCCCGCCGGAGCCCTCCCCCGAGCCTCAACATACCGCATTTGGGGACATACAAGGCTGTTGAAAAACACCGTTCCCCGACGGCCGTGCCGCGGAGCATGGATGCACCGCAGTTTTCGATGAGGCCAGCAGCCTGTCGGACTTCAAGCTGAAGGTCACTCCGCCCCGGCCGAAAGCACCAGAACCTGACCCTCTGTCAAAGTCCGACAGGCTGCTGGCCTCATCGAAAACGTGAGGAAGCCGGAAATCGCATTTTCGGCTTCCGGCGTTGAAAAAGGCCAGGACGGCCTTTTTCAACATCCTGCTATTAACCCGGCAAGGGTTTACATTACATTCAGCCACAGCCAGCGCTTTCACAGCGAGGCGGACAGGCGCCGCCGCAGTCATTCTGCGGCAAGCCTGGCCAACATAGCTGTGGGAGCGCTGGCTGC
>JALTLT010000010.1 GCA_027001815.1 Gammaproteobacteria bacterium
GAAAATGTGCCAATAAAACCAGGTCGTCTGGTGTTCGGGTACACGGCATACATCGTGTCTTCAGACATTTAAATCTTCACATGGTAGTTGCTTGATTGACGACGCTCTGGTGTCAGGCCAGAAGGTTGGCCTTTTCCAATTACGGCAAGACACGCTCTACAGGCCCGAAATCTCTCCAGTGCTGTAACCGATGGCCTGGCGCAGTGCATCTCTCGGCTTTCGCCTTGTCCCGGGGCTTGTTGGACCGTGCGGGCAGCACCGCGGTGCCGTAGTGGGCCGCCATCTCGGCATAGGTGGTGTTGATCCTTGGCGCATGGCGCGAGGTCCGGGTGACCGCCGCCTTGAGGTTGTCGGGCACCAGCAGCTCCGGCACGCCGCCGAAGAGGCGCAGCATGCGCCGGTGGGAAGCGATCCAGTCGGGCAGTGACGTGGTCCAGGTGGTCTCGGCGTAGGTGTCGCTGGAGGCCCCGAGCACCCCGACGAAGACCCGGGCATTGCGGACCTCGCCGGTATGGCGATGTCCACCCCATTCTGCCGGCGTCTGCACGCCTGGCGCGCCCGATTGCACCGCTTTTCGCGCAAGCCGTAGCGAGGGCTACGCCTTGCGCTGCAGGGCGGCACACTCGAATACGCCAGACGCACATCCATCCGGCAGCTTCACGAAACTTTCGGGCCAGGTGACGCCCCTGGTCCGGGCAAGGCTTACATATCTGCTGACCGCCCCCCTGGAAAGCTGACAGGCACGGGCGATCTTCTCGTGGCTGAGTTGGGTCTCGTACCTGAGGCACAGGACTTCGATGATTTTCTTCATTGGAATCCTCGCTGCCGGCATTTCCCGTCTCCTTCAGGCAAAAGGCGAGGGTTATATGCCGGACAAAGTAAAGGAAACTCTGAGCAATTCATCCCTGAATTGTCAGAGTACGGGAGCCGAAAAACGCGGTTTTCGGCTCCCTTGCAAAATCAATCACCTGCGGTGATTGATTTTGGCGGCACACCCCTGTGCCGCAGGAATCTCTGAATAAATCAGAGATTCCCAAAAGAATTCCAGTAAGTCGGGTGAGATTGCGGGGATCGTGACCGCGGATTCCACGAAAAACCCCGGAATCGGTCACGTTCGATCATAATCGCCGGTCACGTTCCGTCGTAACGAGCGGTCACATCCGTTTGGAACCGGTGGTCACGTTGGTGTGGAATACGCACCTCTCGTTTCCCTTCTGAAATTCGCGACGGTGATCTGTCCTCACGCTCTGCTGGACAAATGCCGGAAGTTTCTCGTGGGCGCCCCCGTTTCCGGTTCTTCCTTCAGTAATTGAGATCCAGCAACGATTCTTTGCCGGCTTCCAAATTGGAAGCTTGACCTTGAGTCCACTCCAGGTCGTAGAGTGTGTGGAGAAGGTGTCTTCGTATCTCTCCAGGATCCGGAACCTGGAGTCGGCTCCAGAGTGTCAAAGCGTGTGAAGAACGGTAACAGGGGTGTTGCAGAGTGAACAGACAGACTAGGTGGAGGGGAAAGTGTGTGTTGCGACTATTGTCGGCAATGACTCTCGTGCTTTTCGGAGGCCCCGCTCATGCCCATGATCCGATTTTCGGCCTCGGACCCCATGTCCTCTTCAAGGGGGGAATTGAGGTGGCGACCGAGGTTCACCAGGAAAAGAAGGGCAACGAGCGAGAGACGGAACTGGGACTCGAACTGGTATACGGCATCACGGGAGACTGGGCCGCGGGCATGGAGTTGCCCTACGCATGGAAAGAAAAGGGGTCGGAAAGCACCACTGGTAGGAGTGATGTGAGCATGTTCACCAAGTACCGTTTCTGGCGTCGCGACACCCTGGGTGCCCAGGAAAGCGCGGCCGTGTTGCTCAAGGTCAAGACCGACACCGGTGACGAGAACGCCACGCCGACTCTGGGGACCGGCACCACCGACACCGTAATGGGTCTTGCCTACGGTAACGAGGGCCGCAAGTGGTATCGCTGGGCCAGCCTTCGCTATCGGCGCAATGGTAAGAACGATGCGGGGCTGCGGCGCGGTGACAAGATCCTCTTCGATCTGGTGGGCGGGATCCGGCCGAAGCGCACCGGTTATCTCGAGCCGGATACGGTATGGCTGCTGGAGCTCAACGGTGAATATGGACGGCGTGCTGAACTCAACGGCGCCAAACTGCCCGATACCGGTGGTACGGAGTGGTTCCTGTCGCCGGGTATCTTTTGGACCAAGCGTAATTTTGCGGTGAAGGCCGGCATGCAGATCCCGATTGCCAGCGGCCTGAACGGCAATCAGGAGCAGACGGATTACCGCGCCAGGCTCGTGCTCGAATGGCACCTGTAATTTGAGGAAACTCTGAACAATTCATCCCTGAATTGTCAGAGTACGGGAGCCGAAAAACGCGGTTTTCGGCTCCCTTGCAAAATCAATCACCGCAGGTGATTGATTTTGGCGGCACCTCCCTGTGCCGCAGGAATCTCTGAATAAATCAGAGATTCCTTAACAGGATGTTGAAAAAGGCCATCCTGGCCTTTTTCAACGCCGGAAGCCGAAAATGCGATTTCCGGCTTCCTTCTGTTTTCAATGACCTGGAGTCATTGAAAACGGCGGTGCATCCATGCACCGCGGCACGGACCGCCGAAAAACGGTGTCTTTCAACATCCTGTTAGCGGGAACAGACAGATCAAAACCAACAGAGGTGATGAGATGAAACGTCATTTGATTCTACCGTTGCTCGTACTCTGGAGTGTCGCGGCACTTGCCGCCGGCACTCAATATGTCATGCGCGTGGATGGCCTGGCCTGTCCCTACTGCGCCTATGGTATCGAGAAGAAGCTGAAGAAAATCGATGGGGTCGAGCAGATCGCCGTCGATCTGGACAAGGGGTTGGTCATTGTCGATGTGGCCGAGGGTGTCAGACTGACGGAACCGCAGATGACCCGGCTCTTCAAGGACGCCGGGTTTACCTACCGCGGCATGACGGAGAAACCACGTTGAACAGGGAGACGGCACAAGTGAAAGAGAGCGGTTTGACTTGGTTGACCTTGTTTGCATCGAGCGGAACGCTGGTCTGCTGTGCCTTGCCCATCATTCTGGTCACGCTGGGACTCGGTGCGGCCGTGGCCTCCATCACCAGCGCCTTCCCATTCCTTGTCACTCTCAGCCAGCACAAGATCTGGGTGTTCATCTTCTCTGGCCTGATGCTGATACTTTCCGGGTGGCTCATGTATCGTCCGGGGCGCACCTGTCCTGCGAATACGGAACTGGCCGAAATGTGCAGCAGGACTCAGATATGGAACAGGCGCGTCTTCTGGGTTTCCGTGGCCATCTGGAGCACCGGTTTCTTTGCCGCCTATCTTGCGTTGCCGTTGCGTGTCTGGTTGGGGTTCTGAACATGCACATCAATGCGGATCGACGGAGTGTCGGTGGATGGATACCAGGTTGTCGTCCGTTCAAGATGATCGGCGCTCTGCCCGAAGGGGAGATGTTCGTATGAGTATCGAAATCGAAATATTCTCTTCGCCCGGCTGCACCAAGTGTGGGCAGGCGAAGGAGGTGTTGCGCAGGCTTGTCGAGGAAATCGGTAAGGAGCGGATCGAGTGGCGGGAAGTCAACGTGCTCGAGGAGTTGGACTATGCGGTAAGCCTTGGTGTGCTCTCCACGCCCGCCATCGCCATCGATGGTGAAATCACCTTTGCAGGCCTGCCCTCGGTACGCAGGCTGCGTGCGGAACTCGACAGGCGGCTTGCTGGGGAAAAGAGCACATGATTACCGTATTGCTTGCCACCGCGGCATTGCTGGGAGTGCTTGCGTTCTTCGAACCATGCACCATCGCCACGCATACCCTCTTTTCGGCGCGTGCTCACCGCGCATCGTCTCGCAGGTGCTGTCGAAGCCTCGTGGCGGTGTGGCTGGCCCGGAGTCTCCTCTCCGCGATTCTGCTGGTCGTGGTCGTTCTGGTCACAGCGCCTCCCACTTGGGGACCCTGGCTGCCAAGCTTGATACTGAGCGTCATGGCCTCTGTCTATCTTGTCTCGCGGTTCGCCTATATTCCGTTGCCTCACCTGGAATTCCACCGGATGTTGCCGGGTGGCAGGGCACTACCGTTCCCGGTGCAACTGGGCCTGACCCTTCCAGCCTGCACCATTCCACTGTTTCTGGTGGTTGCAGGGATCGCGGCAACTGTCGATTCGGCCGGTTTCGCCGCGTTGGCAGGGCTGCTGTTTGCAACGCTCTTCACAGCGCCGATGGCAATCACGGCCTTCAGGGGATTGCAGGAGGATGGTCTCCAACTGCTCAACCGCGCAGCTATTGGTAGTCCCTATTTCACCGCCTTCCTGCTGTTTGGCGCCGCACTCTACATGTTGATCCCCATGCTCCCCGTCGAGCCCGACAGGCTTCGGGAAAGCCTGCAACAGGCCAGCCTGGCAGGCATAGGCCTGGCCTTTGTCGCTGGTTTCGTGTTTAGCTTCAATCCGGTCTCTTTCGCATCGATTCCGGTGGCGCTGGCCTATGTCACCAAGGCGCACGAAGAACGGCGTGCGGTCCTCATGGGTGGTGCCTTTGTCACGGGGATGATTGTTACACATGTCACACTCGGTTCCGCTGCGGCGTTGGGGGGAGAGTGGGTAAAGGGTGTGTTGGGGCGGGAGTGGGGGCTGTTTCTCGGCCCGCTGTTGATCCTGCTCGGACTGATATGGCCCGGCTGGCTAAAGTTTCGCCTGCCCTGGGTGTCCATGCGAGTGAGGCGGATCGGCGGGCTTTGGGGGGCGTTTCTTCTGGGCATACCTTTCTCCGTAGCGGTTTGCCCTTTCTGTACGCCTGCGCTGTTGGTGACTCTCACCGCCAGTGCAGCCATCGGGTCGGTTCCTTTCGGTTTTGCGTTGTTGCTGGCGTTCGCGGTGGGGCGCAGCCTGCCCATCATCCTCGGTGCCTGGAGCATGGGCTGGCTGGAATCACTCCGTGTTCTGTCGCGTCGCCAAAAGGTCTTCGAGGTGCTTGCGGGTATCACCCTGATCCTGACCGGACTCTATTTGCTCAATGAGTATTTCTTCATTCTCGAATACTGAGCGTCCCCGTGCCAGCAGCCTGTTGAGAAACACCGTTTTTCGGCAGCCTGTTAGCGGTGCAGGGATGCACCGCCGTTTTCGATGACGCCAGGTCATTGAAAACGTGAGGAAGCCGGAAATCGCATTTTCGGCTTCCGGCGTTGAAAATGGCCAGGGCGGCCTTTTTCAATATCCTGTCGATAATCGCTTCTGATGATCTGCTCAGGGGCAGGAAGCGGGTTCGTCCGGCATCTACCGTGGGATGTCGAAAGAGCACAGGATGGAGTGCGAGGGGGATGGTATGTGTTCAGCTTCGGGAACTCTCCCTGAAGGGGGGCTCACTCTTCTTGCTGCTCTCGTTCTTGGGGGGCTTCTCGTGAGCCTTCCGGTAGCAGGCTACGACCGCATCACCGGTCGCTCTTTCGCGAGCCGGTCGGAAGTGATCGCCGCCCACGGCATGGCCGCCACCAGCCAGCCCCTGGCCACCCAGGTGGCCCTCGACATTCTCAAGGCGGGGGGGACGGCGGTGGATGCCGCCATTGCCGCCAATGCCGTCCTGGCGCTGATGGAGCCGGTGGGCTGCGGGCCGGGCGGCGACCTCTTCTCCATGGTGTGGGATGGTGAGCGCCTGCACGGGCTCAACGCCAGTGGGCGCTCCCCCCGCAACCTGACTCTGGAACACTTTCGGGAGATGGGCCTTGATGCCATCCCCGCCTTCGGTCCACTGCCCGTCACCGTGCCGGGCGCCGTGGACGGCTGGTTCGAGCTCCACGGCCGTTTCGGCCGCCTGCCCATGAAGCGGATCCTCGCGCCGGCCATCGCCTATGCGCGGGAAGGTTTCCCGGTGAGTGAACTGATCGCCCACTATTGGCAGCGCAACGCCCGCTACCTGGAGGAGTATCCTAATTTCGCGGAGACCTTCATGCCCGGCGGGCGTGCACCGGCCAAGGGGGAGATCTTCCGCAACCCGGATCTGGCCCGGACCTTCGAACGCATCGCCGAGGGGGGGCGGGACGCCTTCTATCGAGGGGGTATCGCCCGCACTATCGCCCGCTACATGGCGGAGAACGGGGGATTCCTGACCTACCAAGATCTGGCGGAGCACCGCTCCGAGTGGGTGGAGCCCGTCTCCACCACCTACCGTGGCTACGAGGTCTGGGAACTGCCCCCAAACGGTCAGGGGATCGCCGCCCTGCAGATGCTCAACCTGCTGGAGCCCTACGACGTCGCGGCGATGGGGTTCGGCAGCGCCGACTACCTCCATCTGCTCATCGAGGCCAAGAAACTCGCCTTCGCGGATCGAGCCCGATTCCATGCCGATCCCGGTTTCAACCGGATTCCGGTGCGGGAGCTGATCTCGAAGGAGTATGCCGCCGAGCGGGGTCGGCTGATCGACATGCAGCGGGCGGCGCGGAGCGTCGAGGCGGGCAGTCCGGCGCTGGAGGAGGGCGATACCATCTACCTCACGGTGGCGGACGGAGAAGGGATGATGGTCTCCCTGATCCAGAGCAACTACCGGGGGATGGGCTCCGGCATGACGCCGGACGGCCTTGGGTTCGTCCTCCAGGATCGAGGCCAGCTCTTCGATCTCCGTCCCGGCCGCTTCAACAGTTACGCGCCCGGCAAGCGACCCTTCCATACCATCATCCCCGCCTTCGTCACCCGGGATGGCGAGCCCTACATGAGCTTCGGCGTGATGGGTGGCGCCATGCAGCCCCAGGGGCACGTGCAGGTGCTGGTGAATCATATCGATTTCGGCATGAACCTGCAGGAGGCGGGCGATGCACCGCGCATCCGCCATTCCGGTTCGAGTCAGCCCACGGGCGAGGTGATGACCGACGGTGGGACGGTCTACCTGGAAGAGGGGTTCCGCCTCGAGACCCGGCGTGAACTGATCCGACGCGGACACCGCCTGGGGAGTTCCGCCGGCGGTTTCGGGGGATATCAGGCGATCCGTGTCGATCCAGCCAGCGGAGTCTATTTCGGTGCCTCCGAGTCGCGCAAGGATGGCCAGGCGGCGGGATACTGATTCCTCCAACGTCTGTCCTTCCCCCCCTCGACCCTTTCCGTCTCCCTGGCGGACGCATCCCAAGAGATCCCGGACCCGGGGCAGCCCGGCGTCCGCCTGGCGGTTTGCCTGCGTCCGCGCAGGCCGTGGCGCATGGATGCACCGCCGTTTTCAATGACGGCAAGTCATTGAAAACGTGAGGAAGCCGGAAATCGCATTTTCGGCTTCCGGCGTTGAAAAAGGCCAGGACGGCCTTTTTCAACGTCCTGCCAGGGGCCGGGCTGCCAGCCGGCCGTCCGCCAGGGCCTCCCCCGGGTACCACCTCCTCCTTGCGCCTCGCTGACCAGCGCTTCTTCTTGTTCTTGGACACCTCCTTTCGACCTACTTACCCTGACACAACTGTGTGTTCAAGACACTCGCGAGGCAACCCGATGTTCGAGAGGCAACCCGATGTTCGAGAGGCAACCCAAGAGAACCAACCTGGACTTTGGGGGGCGGTTGGCGCTAACCTCGACGAAGTCGTTTGATCCTGTTTCCCGGGATAACGCGAAGGGGGTAGCGCAGTGACCGATGCGGAAGAGTGCCTGAGGAATTGGCGGGGGCGGCGGCTTCGGGAGGCAGAAAGGGGAGAGTGTGGCCGTAAGCGTGATGGCGTCATTTCTTGCCGGGGTCGGGCGGGCCGTTTCCTGATGATGGTGTTCCATGGGCAGTGAAAGCGACAATCGGGATCTTTCTGCCATCGTCTGGCAGCACGTGCTGTCCGTCTCCCACGAAGAGATCTATCTCTTCTCCGCCGACACGCTCCGTTTCATCCAGGTTTCGAGAGGGGCGCTCGAGAATCTCGGCTACACGGCCGAGGAGATCCGTTCCCTCTCCGCCTTCGATCTCAAGCCGGATATCGGAGAGCTGCGTTTTCGCGAACTCATCCGCCCTCTTCTGGAGGGGAAGGCGCAGAGACTCCATTTCGAGACCCGTCACCGGCGCAAGGATGGCACGTTCTATCCCGTCGAAGTACGGTTGCAGTACATTGCGGAGGGGGAGCCCCCCCTCTTCATCGCCCTGATCCTCGACCTGACGGAGAGACGGAAGGTGGAGGCGGCTCTGGCGGAGAGCGAGGGCCGGTTCCGCGCTCTGGTGGAACAGTCGCCGCTCAGTATCCAGATCTTCGATCCCCACGGCAACACCCGGCTGGTCAACGCCGCCTTCGAGAGGCTGACCGGTGCCACCCTCGAACACCTCTCCAACTACAACATTCTCGAGGATCGGCAGCTCGAGGCTCTGGGAGTGATGCCGTATATCCGGCGAGGCTTTGCCGGCGAGGCCGCCCGTATTCCGGTCGTCACCTATCACACCATCGAAACCCCCAAGGTGGAGACCGCCCCCCGGAAATTCACCGTGAGGGCCTTCATCTATCCGATCAAGAACGAGAAGGGAGAGGTTGTGGAGGTGATCCTCATGCATGAGGATGTGACGGAAAAGGAGCATGCCGAGGC
>JALTLT010000011.1 GCA_027001815.1 Gammaproteobacteria bacterium
GCCCATCACCCCGTGCGCATCGAGCACCGGCTGGTCCACGTAGGCGTCGTCGTAGGCCCCCTTGTTGATCTCGATCAGATGGCGGTAGGGGTCCATGGCCACCCGGAAGAGTTCCGCGATCAGTACCTGGTGGGGCAGTTTGAAGGAGGAACCGAGCAGTTCCCGCAGACGCTGGTTCTCGATCTCCAGCGCCGAGAGTCGCTGGAGCTGGACCTGGAGCAGCAGGTTCTGGGAGTGGAGGCCGGCGTTCTCCTCCTGGAGCTGCTGTCGGGAGGAGAGACTCTCGGCGAGCCACTTTCCGGACTCGAAGGGGAGGTCGGCGATCACCTGCAGAGGGTAGACCACCACCGACAGGGCAGCGCGCAGGTTCTGCAGGTGCTGCTGCTTGTGGTCCAGGGTCATCAGCAGAATCGAGGTGAGCACCAGCAGCACGAAGCGGGTGGTGACCGCGGGACCCTCTGTGAAGAGAAGCTTGATTTCCTGCCTCCATCGCGCCGTCAGGGCGGCGGCCGCGTCTGGTGAGTCGCAAAGTGGCCCCGGAAAGGGGCGTCAACACACGGATTATTATGGGATTTTGTGAATACGATTCAAGCGCCCCGGCCACATGCCGCCGGGGTGCGAGACCTGTCGGAGAGAGCCACACCCTCACTCCACGGCGAACAGGTCGCCACCGTGTTCGTCGATCATCTCCAGGGCGCGGCCGCCACCGCGGGCCACGCAGGTGAGCGGATCCTCGGCGATCACCACCGGCAGCCCGGTCTCCTCCATCAGCAGCCGGTCCAGGTCGCGGAGCAGTGCGCCGCCGCCGGTCAGTACGATGCCTCGCTCCGCCACGTCGGCGCCCAGCTCGGGCGGGGTCTGCTCGAGGGCGGTCTTCACCGCACCGACGATGCCCGCCAGCGGCTCCTGCAGCGCCTCCAGGATCTCGTTGCTGTTGAGGGTGAAGCTGCGGGGGATCCCCTCCGCCAGGTTGCGCCCCTTGACCTCGATCTCCTGCACCTCGTTGCCGGGGTAGGCGGTGCCGATGGCGTGCTTGACCCGTTCCGCCGTGGTCTCGCCGATCAGGATCGAGTAGTTGCGGCGCACGTAGGAGACGATCGCCTCGTCGAAGCGGTCGCCACCGATGCGCACCGAGGCGGAATAGACGATGCCGTTGAGGGAGATGACCGCCACCTCGGAGGTGCCCCCTCCGATATCGAGCACCATGGAGCCGCGCGCCTCCTCCACCGGCAGGCCGGCGCCGATGGCGGCGGCCATCGGTTCCTCGATCAGGAACACCTCGCGCGCGCCGGCGCCCGCTGCAGACTCCTTGATGGCGCGCCGCTCCACCTGGGTGGAGCCGCAGGGGACGCAGACCAGCACTCGCGGGCTCGGCTTGAAGAAGCGGCTCTCGTGCACCTTGTGGATGAAGTGCTGGAGCATCTTCTCGGTGACCGTGAAGTCGGCGATGACGCCGTCCTTGAGTGGCCGGATGGTGTTGATGTTGCCGGGCGTGCGGCCGAGCATCCGCTTGGCCTCCACACCCACCGCGGCGATACTCTTGGGGCCGCCGGGCCCTCGATCCTGACGGATCGCCACCACCGAGGGTTCGTTGAGCACGATCCCCTGGCCCTTCACGTAGATGAGGGTGTTGGCGGTGCCGAGATCGATGGACAGATCGTTGGAAAAGATTCCCCGTAGTTGCTTGAACATGATTTGGTCTTGGCCCCTTCCCGCGCCGGCTGCCTAAAAGGGGCTATTTTGCGCCCCCGCGGGTCTTTGGGCAAGATGGCAAGTGTGATACCTTTAGCAGCCTGTCGGACTTTGACAGGCGTTCAGGTTCTGGTGCTTTCCGCGGGGCCCCGAGAGGCGGGAAGGCCCTCCCGGGGGGCGCCGTGAACCCTTTTCGGCTGTGCTGTCCTGCGTCGCCGAAAAGGCCGGCCCCGCCATCCCTGGCGGGGCGTTCGGAGAGCTTCCTTCGTCCACTGGACGAAGGTTCTCTCCTCACCCCTGGGGGCTCGTCGGCGGCCTGCGGCGCTGCGCGGTCCTGCTCCGCTTGCAGGGCCGGGGCTTGCCATCCGTGGCAAGCCCGTTCGCCGGGAGGAATGTCCACCGGACATTCCC
>JALTLT010000012.1 GCA_027001815.1 Gammaproteobacteria bacterium
CGGGAGCGTCGCACCAATCCGGCGCCTCGTTCGTGCCGCCTGCGGCGGCATTTGCCGGATGCGCCGCGGGGCGGCTTATCCGGCCTACGGGAAACGGGAATGTAACGACCGGATCTCCCTCCCGGCCCCCACCGACACCCGTAGGCCCGATAAGCGAAGCGCATCGGGCAATTCCCGCGCAGCGGGAACAAAGCACATCAACCAATTCCCGCAAAGCGGGAACGGGGGTTTCCCGGTGACCCCCGTCCCCCGGCGTCGCCCGTGGCACGCGACGCTCCCGCGTCGCACCAATCCGGCGCCTCGTTCGTGCCGCCTGCGGCGGCATTTGCCGGATGCGCCGCGGGGCGGCTTATCCGGCCTACCGGGTGTCACAGCGGATCGGGTGGATTTCCTGGTGACGCCTCTCCCCTGCGGAGGACACCGGTTGGCGCCACCTGCCGCTTCTGGCACACTCCCCCGGACAACAACAAGACCAAGGAGGAGATCGACCATGCAGGATTCACCGGCCAATGAACTGACCGTACGCGCGGTGCTGCTGGGGGTGGGGCTCTCGGTGATCCTCGCCGGTGCCAACGCCTACCTGGGGCTGTTCGCCGGCATGACCGTCTCCGCCTCCATCCCGGCGGCGGTCATCTCCATGGGCATTCTGGCCATGCTCCGCAAGGGGACCATCCTGGAGAACAACATGGTGCAGACTGCCGCCTCGGCCGGTGAATCCCTGGCGGCAGGGGTGATCTTCACCATTCCGGCCCTGGTGCTGATGGACTACTGGCAGAGCTTCGACTATCTCTGGGTCTCGGCCATCGCCGGCATCGGCGGTCTGCTCGGTGTACTCTTCTCCATCCCCCTGCGCCGCTCCCTGATCGTCGAGGAGGGGCTGCAGTTCCCGGAGGGGTGTGCCACCGCCGAGGTACTCAAGGTGGGCCAGGAGGCGGGGCGCGGACTGCGCAACCTCGCCCTGGCGGCACTCGCCGGGGGCCTCACCAAACTCTCCGAGACCGGCCTGCGCCTCTGGTCCGCCACCCTCGAAGGGGCCGGCCAGGCGGGAGGCTATCTCTTCTATATCGGCACCAACCTGAGCCCCGCCCTGCTCAGCGTCGGCTACATCGTCGGCATCAACATCGCCGTGCTGGTGTTCGCCGGTGGTGCCCTTTCCTGGTACGTGGCGATCCCCCTCTACGACCTGGTGGCGGGCGGCAGCGACCCGGCGCTGGTGGCCCTGCGCGAGGCCGGCGCCGGTACCGGCGACATCGCCTGGAGCATCTGGAACCGCGAGATCCGCTACCTGGGGGTGGGCGCGATGCTGGTGGGCGGCGTCTGGGCGCTCCTCTCCATGGCCCCGGCGATCCGCCGCGGGGTGGCCGACGGCATCCGCACCTGGAAGGCGGCGGCGGGGGGCAACGGGGGCCCCATCCCCTCCACCGAACGGGACATGCCCATGCCGGTGATCTTCGGCGCCATCGTCGCCTTCACGGTACCCATGTTCTGGCTCTACCAGAATGTCACCGGCCAGGTCATGGTGAGCCTGCCCATGACCGTCATGATGCTGGTGGCAGGCTTCCTCTTCTCCGCCGTCGCAGCCTACATGGCGGGGCTGGTGGGCTCCTCCAACAACCCCATCTCCGGGGTGACCATCGCCACCATCCTCACCGCTTCCCTCCTCCTGCTGGGGCTGATGGGCTCCGACGCGCCGCTCGGGCCGGTGGCGGCGATCATGATCGGCGCGGTGGTCTGCTCCGCGGCGGCCATCTCGGGGGACAACATGCAGGATCTCAAGACCGGCCACCTGCTGGGGGCGACACCCTGGAAACAGCAGGTGATGCAGTTCGTCGGTGTCATCTCGGCGGTGCTGGTGATGGCCCCCATCCTCAGTCTGCTGCTCCACGCCTACGGCTTCGGCCCCGCCACCGAGACGCACCCCAACGCCCTGCCCGCTCCCCAGGCGACCCTCATGGCGGCGGTGGCGCAGGGGGTGTTCGGCGCCGGCCTGCCGTGGGGAATGGTGGCCGCCGGCGCCGCCACCGGCGTGGTGGTGATCCTGGTGGACGAATACCTGAAACGCCGCAGCGAACGGTGGCGCGCCCCCGTGCTGGCGGTGGCGGTGGGGCTCTACCTGCCCCTGGAGCTGTCGGTGCCGATCCTCGCCGGTGGCCTCATCTCCGAGGCGGCCCGCCGCGCCCTGGGAGGCGAGGCGCACCGGGACGGCATGCTCTTCGCCGCCGGCCTCATCACTGGCGAGGCGCTGGTGGGGATCTTCCTCGCCATCCCCATCGTGGTGACCGGCCAGCGTGACGTCCTGGCGCTGGCCGCCGAACCGCTGGGGGGCTGGCCGGGACTGGCGGTGATGGGCCTCCTGGCCCTCTGGCTCTACCGGGTCGCCACCCGCCGGGAGGGTAGCCCGTGAGGGTGACCATCCGTGACGCCCGCCGTGGCGATGCCACGGTGGTGGCCGACTACAACCGGCAGATGGCCCTGGAGACGGAGGGGAAACAGCTCGACGGGGTGATCCTCCGCCAGGGGGTGGAGGCGGTCCTCTCCGACCCTTCCAAGGGACGCTATTTCCTCGCCGAGGCGGAGGGGCGGGTGGTCGGGCAGATGATGATCACCCTCGAGTGGAGCGACTGGCGCAACGCCTGGTTCTGGTGGATCCAGAGCGTCTACGTCCACCCCGACCATCGCCGGCGGGGGGTCTTCTCTGCCCTCTTCCGCCACGTCCAGC
Source organism: Gammaproteobacteria bacterium (assembly GCA_027001815.1). Taxonomy (GTDB): domain Bacteria; phylum Pseudomonadota; class Gammaproteobacteria; order JALTLT01; family JALTLT01; genus JALTLT01. The sequence continues at coordinate 2,720 of JALTLT010000012.1, forward strand.
GGGCGGCAATGGGCAGCGGCCAGGTGTGCGGCCTGCGTCTCTACGCCGAGCGGGAGAACGAGACGGCCAAGGCCACCTACCAGCGCCTCGGCATGCGCGAGACCCATTACGACATGTTCGAGCTGGAGTTCTGACGGGTCGCCGGACCCCCTTCCCGCTGCGCGGGAATTGCCCGATGCGCTTTGTTCCCGCGGTGCGGGAATTGCCCGATGCGCTTCGCTTATCGGGCCTACGGGTGTCGTTGGGTCCGGGAGGGAGATCCGGTCGTTACATTCCCGTTTCCCGTAGGCCGGATAAGCCGCCCCGCGGCGCATCCGGCAAATGCCGCCGCAGGTGGCACGAACGAGGCGCCGGGTTGGTGCGACGCGGGAGCGTCGCCTGCCACGGACGACGCCGGGGGACGGGGGTCACCGGGAAACCCCCGTTCCCGCTTCGCGGGAATTGCCCGATGCGCTGCGCTTATCGGGCCTACGGGTGTCGGCGGGGGCCGGGAGGGAGATCCGGTCGTTACATTCCCGTCTCCCGTAGGCCGGATAAGCCTCCCCGCGGCGCATCCGGCAATTGCCGCCGCAGGTGGCACGAACGAGGCGCCGGGTTGGTGCGGCGCGGGAGCGTCGCGTGCCATGGGTGACGCCGGGGGACCGGCGTCACCAGGGAATCGGCCGATGCGCTTTGTTCCCGCGGTGCGGGAATTGCCTGATGCGCTTCGCTTATCAGGCCTACATGGCCTACATGGCCTACATGGCCTGCCAGGCCTACGAGGGTCTGCGGGGGGAGCCGGTCGTCCGCCACGCCGGCAAGGCCAGCAGGGCGCCGGCAGCGCCGTAGAGGTGGGCGGCGACGATCACCTGGCCGCCGATCCATTCCGGCCGCAGCCCCGCCACGCCGTGGAACTGTTCCCACGCCACCTTGGCAGCCACCGCGCCGAACAGCAACCAGCCCAGGCGGCGCTCGCCGTCCCGGACCAGCGCCAGGCCGCCGGCGACCAGCAGGCCGTGGAGCACCCCGGAGAGCCCCACGTACCACTCCACCCGCGGCTGCAGCCACCAGAGCCCCGCATCGATGGAGATCGCCGAGCAGAGGAGGGCCACCGCCCCCCGGAGGTTGCCGAGAACACGACCCACCACCGCCCAGACGACCCAGAGTCCCAGCAGATTGAGCAGCAGATGGCTCACGCCCAGATGGACCAGGTGTGCGGTCAGCAGCCTCCACCACTCCCCCTCCTCGAGGGCGGTTCGCTGGTAACGCAGCAGACCGCTCCGATCCAGGGGCTGGAGAACGACCGCTGTGGCGGTGAGCAGCGTCGGCAGGGCGAATCGGCCCCGATGGAAGGGTTTCAGCACTGCTCCCAGGGAAGTCCGTGGAAGCGCCAGCCACCCACCGAGCTCCGGTGATGGTGCTCGTCGAGTTCTCCCTCGAAGCCCTCGTCCACGTGATAGACGTTCTTGATGCCCGCCTCCAGCAGTGCCTTGCCCGCCTCGAGAGAGCGCTTGCCGCTGCGACAGATGAGAATGATGGGTACGCAGCCGCGATCCGCGTCACAGATGACGCCGCCCAGCAGCAGCTTGCGGATCTCGGTGACGAAGTGGGGGTTGATCTCCCAGTTGGGCTCGTCGATCCAGGGAACATGGACCGCGCCCACGGGATGCCCCACGAAGAGGTACTCCATGGTGGAGCGGATATCCACCAGGACCGCGTTGGAATCCTCCTCCAGCAGCTTGTAGGCCTGCCTGGGGCTGAGGGGAATGGGTTCTTTCGCGTCCATCTCGCTTGCCTCCCCCGCGGAAATGGCGACGGAGACCCCTCCCTCCGCGCACGGGGGAAAGCGGGCCTCTCTTCCTGTCCATTGTAGCAGTGCCCCGGGGAAGTGTCCGCCTCCGGCCCAGCCGGACATCCCCCGCAGTGGAGGAAGGAGGGGCCCCGCGCGGGGCCCCTGCGATGATGGAGGAGAGAACCTACTCGCCGACCACGGCCGACGGATCCACCTCGTACATGGCCGGCAGGGAGTGGGCGATACCCTTGTGGCAGTCGATGCAGGTCTTGCCCTCGTCGAAGCCGCGGATGTGGTTGTCCACTGCGCGACGCTGCTGGAGGGTGTAGTCCATGGAGTCCAGTTCGTGGCAGTTACGGCACTCCCGCGAGTCGGTCTCCTTCATGGTCTTCCAGACGTGTCGCGCAAGCTCGAGCCGCTTGGCCTCGAACTTCTCCGGCGTATCGATGGTGCCGAGCACCTTGTGCAGGAGCTCGTTGCTCGCCTGGATCTTGCGGACCATCTTGTGGACCCAGTCCTTGGGCACATGGCAGTCGGGGCAGGTGGCGCGCACACCGCTCCGGTTGCTGTAGTGGATGGTGTCCTGATATTCGCGATAGACGTTCTCCTCCATCTCATGGCAGGAGATACAGAACTTCTCGGTATTGGTCGCCTCCAGGGCGGTGTTGAAGCCACCCCAGAAGATGATGCCTGCGACAAACCCGATCCCGAGCAGTGCACCGAGGGAGTAGCGGGTGCTGGGCCGTTTCAGTGCCGCCCAGAGCCCCCCCCGGCCACCGTTGTTGTTGTTTCCGCTATTGGACATGGCTGCCTCTCGCTGTTCGTTGCTGCTTCACACGGGCGCGACGGCCCAACCACCCTGCGATGGCGCTCAGTGGTGCTGCTTCAGGGCCTGAACGGGGGTGAACTCGTTCTCGACCAGCGGCGGAGCATCCACCTGCGGCACGTGGCACTGGGTGCAGAAGTAGCGACGGCCGGAGACATTGGCCAGGACGTTGCCATCCCGATCGGTGAAATGGGTCTGGCTGATCTTGGTCGCCCCCTTCTCCTTGTAGTTGGCCCAGCTATGGCAGGTGAGGCACTTGTTGAACTTGATATTGATCTTGTACCCCTTGATGGCGTGGGGGATCAGAGGAGGCTGCTGAACATACTGGCGCGGAATGGGTTCACGATCCGGCTGCCAGCGCTTGAGATCCGGGTCCATCGACTCCTCGGCGATATCCCGGTCACCGCGCAGCGAGCTGACCCCCTCCGCCCAGCTCTTGCCCCCAAAACCGCCGATCAGCAAGCCGGTAACCAGCGCCGTGGCGAAAACAAGCCGCTTGTTCATGGTGTTACCTCCATCTGTTTTGAAGTCCGATGTTTGGCCTGCAGTGGCCTGTAGATGGTGAATTGGAAGACATCCTTGGTACATACATCGATGCAACGGCCGCAGTTGGTGCACTCCGACATGGCGATCACCGGCCCGATACCCCTTGGCGCGCCCTTGAGGGCCGGCTTGATGACCTGGGGCTCCGGACAGACCAGGAAACAGTCCATGCAGTCGTCGCACTTCTCCCGCCGGGCGGCCGACACCCGCAGCCAGCTCAGCTTGCCGATGAGCGCATAGAAGGCACCCTGAGGACAGAGGTGACCGCACCAGCCGTGCTTGGCCACAAGCAGGTCGTAGAGAAAGATACCGAGGATCAGCAGCCAGCCCATCCCCATGCCGAAGATGATGCCGCGATGCAGCACCGAGACGGGGTTGAGCAGCTCCCAGGCCACGCTGCCGGTGGCAAGGGCGACGGCCATCACCATCACCAGCAACCAGTAGCGGGTCGAGCGGGAGAAGCGCGGGCTGCCCTTGATCTTCAGACGGTAACGGAGCCAGGCCGCACCGTCGGTGACCAGGTTGACGGGGCAGACCCAGGCACAGAAGACGCGCCCTCCCACCAGCAGGTAGAAGGCGACGACGATCAGCGCACCGGTGATGGCGGTCATCTCCGCCACGTGGCCCGCGAACAGCGTCTGCAGCAGCACGAAGGGGTCCGTAAGCGGCAGCACCTCCAGGGTGAGGCTGGAGGAGAGATTCCCCTTGACGATCCAGAGGCCGTACCACGGTCCGAGCAGGAACAGCAGCAGCACCGAGAGCTGGGTCACCCGTCTGGCCAGCAGCCAGCGATGCGCCCGGAACCATCCGAGTTCCCTCGCCGCTTCCCTCCCCGGGATCTTGAACTCACTGCTCATGGATTATCCCGTCTGCGATTGAGGGTCTCGAGCGGGTTGGCGGGGAAGGGGGTGTCCCCCTCCTCTCCCTCCTCGATGAGACCACGTCCCTCGTGCTCGTAGCGCACCCCTTCCGGCAGGTTGTAGCGATGCTCCTCGTCCGGCGTCACCAGGCTGCCACCCGCCTTGCGCTTCTCCTCCCAGCCGAGCCGGTAGTGGTGCCCCAGCTCGCCCTTGGCCAGCTCCAGCGGGAAGACCTTGATGGCCGCCTCCTCCAGCACACAGGCCCGTTCGCACTTGCCACATCCCGTGCAGGCGTCCGAATGGACCACCGGGATGAAGAGCGCGTGCTTGCCGGTGCGGGGGTTGTGCTGCGCCTCCAGGGTGATCGCCTTCTCGATCAGGGGACAGACGCGATAGCAGACATCGCATCTCAGCCCCAGATAGTTCAGGCAGTTCTCCTGGTCCACCAGCACCGCCAGCCCCATCCGCGCCTCGTTGATGTCGGTGAGGGCGTGATCGAGTGCCCCCGTCGGACACGCCTTGACGCAGGGGATGTCGTCACACATCTCGCACGGCACCTCGCGGGCGACGAAGTAGGGCGAGCCGGTGGCCACCCCCTCTCCCGGGGTGGCCAGCCGCAGGGTGTCGAAGGGGCAGTCTCGCACGCACAACCCGCAGCGGATGCAGGCGGCGAGGAAATCCCCCCCGGTGAGCGCCCCCGGCGGCCGCAGGGCATAGGCCGGCAGCGACTGGGCCTGGCGGGCGAACAGCCCCACGCCCATCCCCAGCAGGGTGACGCCACCGACGGTCCTGGCCGTATCGGCCAGGAACCGCCGGCGCGCCGGGGAGAAGCTGTTGCCCGAGTCGGCCATCGCTCATCCGTTCCCGGTCAGGCGCGCACCACCTTGACGGCGCACTTCTTGTAATCCGTCTCTTTCGAGAGCGGATCGGTGGCGTCGAGGGTGAGCTTGTTGACCAGCCGCCCCGCGTCGAACCAGGGGACGAAGATCAGCCCTTCCGGCGGCCGGTTGCGCCCGCGGGTCTCCACCCGCACCTTGATCTCGCCCCGCCGGCTCATCACCTTGGCCACCATGCCGCGGCGCAGGCCACGCTTCTTGGCGTCATTGGGGTGCATGAAGACCACCGCGTCCGGGAAGGCGCGGTAGAGTTCGGGAACGCGCCGGGTCATGGAGCCGGAGTGCCAGTGCTCCAGCACGCGGCCCGTGGAGAGCCACAGATCGTACTCGTCGTCCGGAGACTCCGCAGGCGGCTCGTAGGGCGCGAAGATGATGTTGGCGCGCCCGTCGGGCTTGCCGTAGAAGCGCACCTCCTCGCCCTCCTTGACGAACGGGTCGTATCCCTCCCGATAGCGCCACAGGGTCTCCTTGCCATCGACCACCGGCCAGCGCAGGCCGCGGGCGCGATGATAGCGGTCGAACTCCGCCAGGTCGTGACCCTTCTTCGGCCCCTGGGTGCCGAAGATGCGGTACTCCTCGAACAGCCCCTTCTGCACATAGAAGCCAAAGTACTCCGACTCGAAGTTGTCGTAGACGTTGCCCCGCTCATCCTTCACGGTGCCCTTCTCGTAGGGGTACTTGTCCACCTGGCCATTGGCGAAGAGGATGTCGAACAGGGTCTTGCCCCGGTACTCGGGCTTCTTGGCCAGCAGCTCCTCTGGCCACACCTCTTCCACCTTGAAGCGCTTGGAGAACTCCATGATCTGCCACAGGTCGGAGCGCGCCTCGCCCGGCGCCTTCACCTGCTGCCGCCAGAACTGGGTGCGCCGCTCGGCATTGCCGTAGGCACCCTC
>JALTLT010000013.1 GCA_027001815.1 Gammaproteobacteria bacterium
AGCCTCTTCCAGTGACACATGAGCCTGAAGGGCGGGCGTGATTCCAAGCTGAAGTGAGCCTGAAGGCGGTCCGGCTCGGGGATCATCGGAGGACGATCGTGACCATTACCAGGCTGTTGAAAAACACCGTTTTTCGACAGCCTGTGCCGCGGTGCAGGGATGCGCCGCCGTTTTCAATGAGACTGTCAGCCTGACGGACTTCAAGCTGAAGGTCACTCTGCCCCGAGAGGCGGGAAGGCCCTCCCGGGGGCGTTGGCGGCAAGGATGCCGCCGACGAGCCCCCAGGGATGGGTTTACGGCGTCCCCCGGGAGGGCCTTCCCGCCTCTCGGGGCCCCGCGGAATGCACCAGAACCTGATGGCCCGTCAAAGGCCGTCAGGCTGACAGTCTCATTGAAAACGTGAGGAAGCCGGAAATCGCATTTTCGGCTTCCGGCGTCGAAAACGGCCAGGACGACCTTTTTCAACATCCTGTTGAGACCCGACAAGGCCCGGATCCCGGCCGCCTGAGCGGGCTCGCTTCCAGCCACCCTTCAGGCTCGTTTCTGGATTGGAAAGGACTGTCGAGAAACACCCTTCGCCGCCCGCGTGGGGTCGAAGGGTCGCCCACGGCCGGCTTTCGAACACGACGGACGGGGGGCATCTGCCCCCCGCCCCAAAGCCGTTCCTTGGCCGGCTCTACTGCACCGTCAGGACCACCGTGTCGAGCCACTCTTCGGAATAGCTTCCGTCGATCGTACCATCCACCACGAAGGTGAAGGTGTAGACGCCGGGAGGCAAGGGGCGGTTGAGCACCGTGAAGGGGTTCGAAATCGGGACGATGGGCCCTTCGTGGCCGAGTAGCGGATCCACCTGGGCGGTCCAGGAACCTCCCTTGACCATCCAATAGGTGCCGAAAGGAGTCTCGGCCCTGAGCCACCACTCGGCCGGCTCGCCGCGGTGATCACCCGCATCCAGCTCGATGGCCACTTTGGCCGGCACATCGGCCGCGATCGTGAGACCTCCCGCGACGCCGTTCACCGTGATGAGGGGAACGACCGGCAGCGGATCCCTGGCACTGCCGCTGAGATCCACCGTGGCGACCGCCTGCAAGGGGTCGTTGGTACCGATCTCCAGCGCGGCGGCGTGACTGCCCGCCACAGTGGGCACGTAGCTCACCAGAAGCTCCACCCCCCCCTGCGCAGGAACGGTTAGAGGCAGGGTGGGAGGGGATTCGAGGACGAACTCTCCACCCGTGATCTGCAGCGACTCGATCAGCAGATCCGCCTCGCCTCCGTTACCCAGCAAGACCTTGCGCGTGGCTCGCTCGCCCACCACCAGGCCACCGAAATCCACCGCCGTCGTACTCAACACCAGCACCGGGGGAGCAGGAAGCATGGTCACATCCACCGCATCGGACCAGACCCCGTCCATGACCCCGTCCAGGGTGGTGTCCACCGAGCTGACGAGCCGGCTGGTACCGGTGGGCAGCGGGGGCAGACTGAAGGCCAGGGGCACCGCCCCCTCACGGAGCACCACTTGACGCACCGGCAGAGGAGCGACACTGCTCACCCAGCCACCGGTGTCCGTATACCACCAGGCGCTGCCATCGGGAAGGGTGAGCCCCAGCCACACCTCGGCATCCTGTCCGACATAATCACCGGGACTCCCCAGATCGACGGTTGCCGAGAGGGGGGTGCCGCTCTCGAAGGTGACCGGTCCGTCGAGACCCGCCACCTTCAGGTCGGGCGCTGGCGGCACGGGATCGCGTCCCGTACCCGTCAGGGCCACCACCTGCGTCGGTGCCACCGCATCGTTGCTGGAGAGGACGAGATCGGCCGCATGGCTGCCGGTCGCCGAGGGGGAGAAGCGGAGTGTGACGACCGCGCGGCTCATGGGCATCACCTGCAAGGGCAGGGTGACCCCCTCCACCGAGAAGCCGGCACCGCTCACGGTCATGGCATCCACCACCAGGGGGGCCTCACCGGTGTTCTCGATGACCAGCTCGGCAGTGGTGGAGAAACCGTAGGGCACCACGCCGAAATCGATGCTGGAAGCTCCCGGAACGAGACTGGCTACCGGGTTGGGGTCGGGGTCGAGGCGAAACACGCTGTTGCCTCCGGTCCCCGCGTAGAGGGTACCGGCATCGGGATCGACGGTCAGGGAGAGCACCCGATCCATGGTCAGACCCTCGGTGAGCAGATGCCACTGCTCTCCACCGGTGGTGGAGCGCAGAACGCCCGTGGAGGAGGCTGCATAGACATAGCCCTCCCGAACCGGATCGACCTTTACGTCCTGGATGACGGTCGAAGGCCAGACCACCTGCCAGGAATCGCCGCCGTCATCACTCAGATAGACTCCCTCCACGGTCCCCGCATAGAGACGGCCGGTACGGGGATCGCGGTCGAGGGCCATGATCGCCTGGGTGAAGCCACCCACCGGCTCCCACCCGCCAGTGACGTCGTTCCAGCGATAGAGCGCCCCCCCCTCGCCGGAGCGCGCCTGCCACCCGTCCGACTCGGCATCGATGATACCGTTCAGGGTACGGGCGGCTGCGAACAGGGGCTCTCCGGAGACCTCGTCCAGCAGCAGATCGGTGATGCTCGCCGGCAACGGGATTCCGGCGTTGAGCTCGCTCCAGGTGAGTCCGCGATCGCGACTCACCATCACGCCCCGCTCCTGGGTTGCCGCATAGATGGTATCGGGCTGAAGGTCGGTCGTGATCACCTTCCAGACACCCACATCGCTCAGCAACTGGTCGGCGGGCGGGCAATCGGCGGCAAAGCAGTCCAGGGCAAGACGCCAGACCCCCCGGTTCAACGGCGTGTTCCACGCCGGGTTGCCCGTGCTGTAGTAGAGACTGCCCGTATCGCCGGGGACCACGGCGAAGGACCAGCTATAGATGGTGCTGGATGTCGCCGGCCGTCTACTCCACTCCCCCGTGGCCGCATCGAACCGGAAGAGTCCGCTCTCGGCGGCGGCGAACAGCACGCCGGGGCCGGAGCCCCCCCCGGGCTTGAACCACACCTCGTTGATCAGAATGCTGCTCAGACCATCGGTATAGGGGGTGTAGGTGAGGCCGCCATCGACACTCTTCTGGAGGCTGTAGGCGCCACCGCCGGTCACGTAGCGCACCGCGGAGCGGCTCAATTCACCGACCCCCTGCACCGGCCCGACGAAGACGTCCCGGGGGTCGACGGTCATGCGGAAGGTATTGGTCTGGACACCGATCCAGGTGAGACCACCATCTCCGGAGTAGAAGCCCATCGCTCCGCTGTCCTGCTCCGGCGCGGGGCGGAACAGGGGGCGCTCCACCGATCCGGCGGAGTCGGCGAGCTGGACCTGCAGGAACCGGGGGTTGTTGGGGTCGATATCCAGGTGATAGACCAGCGGCAGAACAGCCAGTCCCTGCAGCTCCACCGGAACGGGGAACTGCGTCCAGGTGGAACCGCCGTCACGAGTCTCCCATACCCAGTCTCGATCGGTGCCCAGCACCCAATGCTGGTCATCGAGGGCGTCGACCCCGAAATGGGTCGCCAGCAGTGCGCTCGTGGGCAGGTCGCCATTGCGCGCCACCCAACTCCCGGCCTCGAGCGAGAAGACCCCACCGCCATAGATCGACGCGATCACCCCGCCCGTCCCCGTGGAATGGAGCAGTGTGTTGACCCTCTGGTAGCGTGTCCCTCCCGAGAGGACGACACCTGCATCGGCGGCCGTCCAGCCCACCGTGCAATCAGTCCCGAGCCGATACACCAGAGCGGGGGGCAGACCCTCGGCGAGGGTCTCGGCAAGCCCCGCGTAGAGGGTTCCTGCCCCATCGAAGGCGAGCGAAATTGCGGGGAAGTAACGACCGCTGACCCGACGGGGGAGCCCCTCGCTGCACGCCTGCCAGGTGAGCCCCTCGTCATCGCTCACCCAGACACCCGTGGAAGCACCGGCGGCATAGAGCCGTGAGGGACTGGTGGGATCGAAAGCAACATCGAGCACATCTCCGTTGGCGATGTCGCGATTGTGGACCGCCTGCCAGGAGAGTCCGCCGTCGGTGCTGCGGTGGATGGCATAGTGTGCCACCGAGAGGAGCAGATCCGGATCGTGCGGTGCGATGACGACCTTGAACTGGTCACCTCCGGTGGGGCCGATGCCTTGCCAGACCGGCGTCGCCCCCACAACAGGGGACAGCCAGGTGAGAAGCAGCAGCAGGAGCGCCAGGACCGGCTTCTGTGGCTTGTTGCGATTCATCTCGATGATCGACTCCGAAGTTAGGTACTCAGTGCACCCGCCGCCAGGGGCGGCGGAAAGGTCGCCGCATCCCTGCGTTCCGGACACGCCCGGGCGCCCGACCAATCCCGGATCCCTCTATTGAACCCGATAACGGCCGCGGCGACAAAATCTTGACATGCACAGTTCACATTCTTTCCGTGCATGCGTCTCAAAATGGCCGAATTCCCCCGAGAACGCCAATGGAGAGGCACGCCTCCCCCCTGGCAGGCTGTTGAAAAACACCGTTTTTCGGCAGCCTGTGCCGCGGTGCATGGATGCACCGCCGTTTTCAATGACGACAAGTCATTGAAAACGTGAGGAAGCCGGAAATCGCATTTTCGGCTTCCGGCGTTGAAAAAGGCCAGGACGGCCGTTTTTCAACATCCTGCCAGGGAGCATCCCTCCCAGCCGGTTGGCGAAAGGTCACCTCCCACCCCGTACGCCTGTGATATGATCGACGGCTTTAGCAGGCTGTCGAAAAACGGTGTTTTTCGACAGCCTGTGTGCGGTGCAGGAAGGCATCGCTGCGTCATCGATGACGCCATGTTATTGAAAATCGGAGAGAACGGGAAACCGCATCTTCCGTTCCCGAGCTGAATAAGAGCACGGACGGGCTTGTTTGCATCCTGGCCGACGTGCCCTCGACCGCCACCCCGAAAGGCCCCCAGAATGTCCGGAAGGATTCTCAGACGGCTCGCGACGAACACCGGTATCGCCACCATCGGTCGGGCCGCAGAGCTGGTGGTGATCTTTCTCTTCTCCATCTACATCGCCCGCTCCGTCGGCCCGGAGCAGTTCGGCCGCTTTGCCCTGGTGGGGGTCTTCGTCTACTACTTCGGCTTCCTCGCCCGGGCCGGGCTGGGGCCGGTCACCGTGCGCGAGATCGCCCGGGACCCCGACGAGGCGCGCCGTTTCCTCTCGCACATGATCTCCCTGCGGCTGCTGCTCGGTGTGATCGCCTACCCGCTCATGATCGGTGTCTCCCACCTGCTCGGATACGACGGCGAGACCCTCTCACTCTTCTATGTCTTCGGCCTCACCCTCATCGCCGAGGCATTGGCCGGCGCGGTTCGTACCGCCCTCATGGGCCGGGAGATCCTCAGTGTCCCGGTGACGCTGGATGTCCTCACCTCGCTCACCGGCGCCGCCGTCGGCGGTCTCCTCCTGGCATCGGGGCACGATCTCTTCACACTCATGGCCGGCCTCACCACCGTGCGTTTCATCATGTTGGGCGCCTGGCTGGGGGTGGCCATCCGTTTCCGAACCGGCATCCGCTTCCGCCTCGACCTGGAGGCGTGGGGACGCCTGCTCCGCCAGGCCCTTCCCTTCACGCTCATCTCCCTGATGCAGCAGTTCAACCGCGGGCTGAGCATCTTCCTTCTCTCCGTATTGCCGGGACCGGTCAACGGCATGACCGCCAGCGGACACTACGCACCCGCCTCGCAGGTGGCACGCTTCCCCATCCCGCTGCTCTCCCGGACACGGATGGCCATCATCCCCACCGTCGCCGCCAACCTGGACAACCATCAGGTGATCCGCCAGGCCTTCGAATGGGCCACGAGGCTGCTGTTCCTGCTGGTCAGCGTCCCCCTGGCCATCGCCGCCTGGCACTTCGGCGGCCCGGTGATGGAACTGCTGTTCGGCCCCCAATATCGCGACTCCGCACCGCTGTTCGCCCTGCTTGGGCTCGCCTATGCGCTTCAGGCAGTCCTGATCCCCATGATCAGCTTCATCTCCGCCACCCGCGACATCTCGCGCCTGGTCCCCTTCGTGGCGATTCCCGTGGCCACCAATCTCGCTCTCGCCCTGTGGCTGATCCCGACCCACGGAGCCTGGGGCGCCGCCCTCGCGGTTCTCCTGTCCAAGATGGTCAACGTCGTGGTTGTGGGATGGAGTTTCCGAACCATATTCCCGGTCAGGCCCCGCTGGAAAAACTTCTCCGGCACCCTCGCCATGGGGCTGGGCCTGTTCGCCGCCGCTGGCCTCGTGGGGTCGACGATCGATTCGCTCGCCTGGCAGGTCGTCGTCTCCGTAGCCCTCTATCTGGCCGTTGTCGGAATCTGGGGGCGTCGCGCCCTGCGGCGATACCGGCACCTGGCACAGGAGGTGAGACGACAGAAGAAGGGAGAGGAGGCCAGGAATGGGCTCCTGGGCGAATCGGCGGAGTGACCTGCTAGGGAGGCTCCACCCAGGCGGCAGTTGTCATCGAAAACGAGGAAGAACAAACCCATGAAGACAGACTGGCTGATCGTCGGTGCCGGCTTCACCGGCAGTGTCCTCGCGGAACGTATCGCCTCCCAACTGGGCCAGAAGGTCCTGGTGGTGGAGTCGCGCAACCATATCGGTGGAAATGCCTACGACTACCATGACGAGCACGGCATCCTGGTACACCGCTACGGCCCCCACATCTTCCACACCAACGACGAAGGGATCTGGAGCTACCTCTCCCGGTTCACCCGCTGGCGCCCCTATTACCACCGCGTGCTCGCCATGGTGGACGGACATGCCGTGCCGGTACCCTTCAATTTCAATTCCATTGCCGCCCTCTTCCCGCCGGAACGCGCCCGGCAGCTCGAGCGCCTGCTGCTGGAGCGATTCGACTACGGCAGCAAGACGCCCATCCTCCAGCTCCGCGAGGCAGAGGATCCCGCACTGCGGGAACTGGCCGACTTCATCTACGACAAGGTGTTCCTCGGCTACACCGTGAAACAGTGGGAGATGAAGCCGGAGGAGCTGGCACCCTCCGTCACCGCCCGTATTCCGTTCCATCTCAGCCGTGACGACCGCTATTTCCAGGACCGCTACCAGGGATTGCCCCAGGAGGGCTACACCCGCCTCTTCGAACGCCTGCTGGATCACCCCAACATCCGACTGATGCTGAACACCGATTACCACGACGTCGTCGAAGAGATCGAATTCGAGCGCATGATCTACACCGGACCAGTGGACGTCTTTTTCGATTTCATCCATGGCGAGCTGCCCTACCGGAGTCTCCGCTTCGAGATGCAGCACCATGCGGTGGAGCAGTATCAGAGCGTGGCACAGATGAACTACCCCAACGAGTATCCCTGGACCCGCATCAGCGAGTTCAAGCATCTCACCGGCCAGAGCGCACCGGGCACCACCGTTGCGGTGGAGTATCCACAACCCTTCGTACGGGGTAAAAACGACCCTTACTACCCCATCCCCTGCGAGGCCAATGCCCAACTCTTCCGGCGCTACCAGAAAGAGATCGACGACGTCGCCCCGAAGATCCTGTTCGCCGGCCGACTGGCCGACTACCGCTACTACAACATGGATCAGGCGGTAGGACGTGCACTGGCCCTGTTCCGCCGGATCTCGGAAGGGAGGTGAAGAGGTGAGCATTCGAGAAAACGCTTCGGGAAAGATCCACCTTCTGATTCTCGGCGCCCCGCGATCGGGCACCACCCTCCTCACCTCGATGATCGGGCGCCACTGCGAAGTGGGTATCCTGGTCGAAGACATGGGCAACGCCTTCGCCCGCGTGGCGGGCAAGCAGGTGGTGGGCAACAAGCTCTGCATCCCCAACCACGTGGAACTCCATCGACGACGGAACCTGGCTCGCCGGACAGGCGTGGAGAAACTCCTGCGCAAGAGCGGCGTGGTCGCTCTCTGGAAGCGCTTCGGCATCCTCGAGGAATTCTATTACGGTTCGGTCTTCTCCATCGAAGACTATTTCCGCCTCGAGAACTTTCGCACCGTCCTCATCAATCGCCATCCGGACCGCGTCATCGCCTCGATCCACCGGCGGGGTGGCAAGAGCGAATCGAAGGCCACCGCACGCTGGTGCAGGGCGGTGGAGATCATGGACACCCTCCAGGCCCGCATGGGCGGCGACGCCCTGGTGGTGACCTTCGAGGACCTGCTCCAGAAGCCGGAGGCCCACATGCGGCGCATCGCCACCTTTCTGGAGCTCGACTATGACCCCCGGATGCTCGAAGGAGCACAATTCAACCTCCTCTACCCGGACCAGACATCCATCGATCAGGCCAAGGCGGAAGATTCTGACGGCGAGCACTACCACATCCGCGAGAACCGCCCCGACATCTGGTCCAGCTACCTCCGCCTCCGTGAGATGGGCACCCTCTCCCCCTGACCCCTGGCGCCACCCGCCTTCAATCCAGGACACCCACCAACCCTCAAAATCCGGCACAACCAGGGACACCCACCGATTCCAACACGATTTCTGGGTGTCCCGGAACATTTTGGGACACCCATCTTTCCCGAGAGGAGG
>JALTLT010000014.1 GCA_027001815.1 Gammaproteobacteria bacterium
CCGCGACCCTCCTTCCGGCCACCGCGGCGGCCCTGGAGGCGGACGACCGTCAGCAGATCGAGATCCGCGCCGACCGCTGGTGGCTGGACGACCGTACCGGCCTGGCCCACTTCGAGGGGCAGGTGCTCGTCACCCAGGGGAGCCGCCGTACCGAGGGGGACACCCTGGTGGTCACGTACGACGAGAAAGGGGAGGTGGAGCGCCTGGTGGTGGAGGGAAATCCCGCCCGCTTCCGCATGCGCCCGGAAGGGGAGGAGAGCGACGTCACCGGCGCGGCCCGGACCATCCGCTGGCTGCAGGCGAAGCAGCGGGTGATTCTGCTGGGCGAGGCCCATCTGGAACAGGCCGACAGCCATTTCAGCAGCGAACGGATCGTCTACGACCTGAGCCGCGAGAAGGTGGTGGCGGGTGGGGACGAGGGGGACCGGGTGCACATCGTCATCCAGCCGAAGCTGCTGGAGAAGGGACGGCGGGAGACCACCCCGGCGACGGAAGGCGGGCGGGAGAAACCGTGACCGCCCTCGTCGCGCGTGGCCTGCGCAAGCGCTATCGTGGCCGGGACGTGGTCGACGGCGTCGACCTGCAGGTGGCAGCGGGCGAGGTGGTGGGGCTGCTGGGCCCCAACGGCGCCGGCAAGACCACCAGCTTCTACATGATCGTGGGTCTGATCCGCGCCGACGGCGGCACCATCACCCTGGACGAGCGGGAGATCACCCATCTGCCCATGCACCTGCGCGCCCGGGCCGGCATCGGCTACCTGCCCCAGGAGGCCTCCATCTTCCGCCGTCTCACCGTGGAGCAGAACATCCTCGCCATCCTCGAGACACGCCATGAACTGGACAGGCGGCAGCGCGGCGAGAAGCTCGAGCGACTGCTGAGCGAGCTGCACATCGACCACGTGCGCGAGACCCTCGGCATCAGCCTCTCCGGCGGCGAACGGCGCCGCGCCGAGATCGCCCGCGCGCTGGCCATGGAACCCCGCTTCATCCTTCTCGACGAGCCTTTCGCCGGTGTCGACCCGATCGCCGTGATCGACATCCAGCGCATCATCGGCCACCTCAAGGGGCTCGGCATCGGGGTATTGATCACCGATCACAACGTACGCGAGACACTGGGGATCTGCGATCGCGCCTACATCATGGGCAATGGACGGGTGATCGCCTCCGGTTCGCCGGAGGCGCTGGTGGAAGACCCGCAGGTGCGGGAGATCTATCTGGGGGAGACCTTCACCCTGTGATCCTCCGCGACGGAGCGCGACAACTGGAGCTTTGCTGCGGGAGGCCGATATGTTAACAGGATGTTGAAAAAGGCCATCCTGGCCTTTTTCAACGCCGGAAGCCGAAAATGCGATTTCCGGCTTCCTCACGTTTTCAATGAGTTGCGGTCATTGAAAACGGCGGTGCATCCCTGCACCGCGGCACAGGCTGTCGAAAAACGGCGTTTTTCAACAGCCTGTTGGTCATTCCGGAGCCAGCGGCTCCAACGCCGTCCGCGGGCCGGCAGGCGTCCCGAACACGATAGAGTACGTTGCCGGATCGATTGATGGTCGCCGGTTCGATACGGACTGCAACGGCACGCTTTCTGCAGTAAAATACATAACCAGAGAGATCATGAAGCAGTCAATCCAACTCCGCCTCGGTCAGAATCTGACCATGACCCCGCAACTGCAGCAGGCGATCCGCCTGCTGCAGCTCTCCAGCATGGACCTCGAACTGGAGGTACAGGGCATCCTCGAATCGAACCTGATGCTGGAGAAGGCCGAGGAGGACGCCCCGGAGACGGAGGCGGCGCCCTCGGTGGAGGAGCTGGCGGAGCAGGAGCAGCGCCAGGCCGAGGCGGCCGAGATGGAGGGGGCACCGGAGGAGCGGGAGTCGGGCAGCGCCCTGGAGAGCGAGGTGATCCCCGACGAACTGCCGGTGGACACCGGCTGGGACGAGATCTACGACGGCAGCACCTCCTACTCCCAGCCGGCCAGCGAGGAGAATCCGGAGCCCTACGAGATCTACCGACGCAGCGGCGAGAGCCTCCGCGACCATCTCCTCTGGCAGCTCGAGCTGACCCCCTTCAGCGAGACCGACCAGGCCATCGCCCTGGCGATCATCGACGGGGTCAACGAGGACGGCTATCTGGGCGTCTCCCTGGAGGAGATCCACCAGGGGCTGGTGGGTGAGCTGGAGGTGGAGCCGAGCGAGGTGGAGGCGGTCCTGCACCGCATCCAGCGCTTCGACCCGGTCGGCGTGGCGGCCCGCGATCTCTCCGAGTGTCTCGCCATCCAGCTCCAGGAACTGCCGGCAGAGACCCCGTGGCGGGAGGAGGCGCTGGAGGTGGTGCGCCACCACCTGCGGCTGCTGGCGGGGCGCGACTTCACCCACCTCACCCGCCGGCTGCGCATCGACCGCGATCAGCTCCAGGAGGTGATCGACCTCATCCAGTCCCTCACCCCCCGCCCGGGCAGCACCATCGCCTCCAGCGAACCCGACTATGTCATTCCCGACGTCATCGTCACCCGTCGCAACGGCCGCTGGCGCGTGGAACTCAACCCCGACACGGTTCCGCGGCTGCGCATCAACTCCATGTACGCGCGCATGATCCGGCGCGCCGACAGCAGCGACGACAACACCTACCTCAAGAACCAGTTGCAGGAGGCGCGCTGGTTCCTCAAGAGCCTGCAGAGCCGCAACGAGACGTTGCTGAAGGTGGCACGCTGCATCGTCGATCGCCAGCGCGAGTTCCTCGAGCACGGCGAGGAGGCGATGAAACCGCTGGTGCTGCGCGACGTGGCCGAGGCGGTGGAGATGCACGAATCGACCATCTCCCGCGTCACCACCCAGAAATACATGCACACCCCACGGGGGGTGTTCGAGTTCAAGTACTTCTTTTCGAGCCATGTCAGCACGGCGGACGGCGGCGAGTGTTCCGCCACCGCCATCCGCGCCATCATCCGCAAGCTGGTGGCCGAAGAGGACGCCGCCAGGCCGCTCTCCGACAGCAAGATCGCCGAGATCCTGCTGGCACGCGGCATCAAGGTGGCGCGCCGGACGGTGGCCAAATACCGCGAATCGATGGCCATCCCGCCCTCCAACGAACGCAAACGCCTGACCTAGTCATCGACGACCGGGTCTCACACAACCTGAGGAGCCGACCATGCAAGTCAATGTCACCGGACACCACGTGGATGTCACCCCCGCCCTGCGCGACTACACCCTCGACAAGCTGCAGAAGCTGGAGCGCCACTTCGACCACGTGACCAACGTCCACGTGGTGCTGAGCGTAGAGAAGCTGCAGCAGAAGGCGGAGGCCACCGTCCACATCACCGGGGCCGACCTCTTTGCCGACGCCATCGACGAGGACATGTACGCCGCCATCGACGCCCTGGTGGACAAGCTGGACCGGCAGATCAAGCGCCACAAGGAGAAGCTCACCGACCACCACCGCCGCTGACCGGAGACCGACCGGAGAGCCGGACATCCCGGCCCCGCCCCGGGTGAGCGGCGCGGGATGGCGGTCCTCTCCGGATGGTCCCCCACTCCCCGCGGCGGGGAGAACGGGCAAAGCGATGGACATCAGCCAACTCATCGATATCGACAGGGTCGCCCACGACTTCCACGCCAGCAGCAAGAAGCGCTCGCTGGAGGAGGTGAGCCAGTTGCTGGCCAGCGGCGCCCCCGACCTCTCCGCCGAGGCGATCTTCGACTCGCTCATCGGTCGGGAACGTCTCGGCAGTACCGGCCTCGGTCACGGGGTGGCGATCCCCCACGGCCGGCTCACCGGCCAGGAGAAGACCGTGGGGGCCTTTCTGAGGCTCGACGAGGCGATCGACTTCGACGCCCTCGACGGCCAGCCGGTGGATCTGCTGTTCGCCCTCCTGGTACCGGAACACGCCACCGACGAGCATCTGGAGATGCTCGCCCAGGTGGCGGAGATGTTCGCCAACCGGGAGTTCGTGAAGAGGCTGCGGGAGGCGAGCGATGCCCGCCAGCTCTTCGAACTCCTCACCCACTGGCACCCCTGAGGGCCCGCCCCATGGCCAGCCACCTCACCGCCCGCCGGCTCTTCGAACGCCTCCGCCAGCGCCTCGACCTCCACTGGCTGGGCGGCGAGGGAGGGGGCGACCGCCCTATCGAGCGGATCAGCTTCAGCGAGCGCGAGGTGGCACCGGTGGGCTACCTCAATCCCATCCGTCCCAACCAGATCCAGGTGGTGGGACGGGCCGAGATGGCCTACCTCCACCGCCTCTCCGAGGCGGGCCGAGAGGAGGCGCTGGCGGATCTCTTCACCTCACGCACCGCCGCCATCATCATCGCCGACCACCAGGACCCCCCACAGCGTTTCCTGGAACTCGCCGGGGCCAGTGACACGCCGCTCTGGGAGACCTCCCACAGCGGCGGCGAGCTGATCAGCCACTTCCAGTACTTCCTGCAACTGGAGCTGGCGGAGAAGCTGACCCTGCACGGGGTCTTCATGGAGGTGATGGGCATGGGAGTGCTGATCACCGGGGAGGCCAACATCGGCAAGAGCGAACTGGCCCTGGAGCTGATCACCCGCGGACACCGGCTGGTGGCCGACGACGCCCCCGAGTTCGCGCGCATCGCCCCGGACATCGTCCAGGGGAGCTGCCCCGAGGTGCTGCAGGACTACCTGGAGGTGCGCGGGCTGGGCCTGCTGGACATCCGGGCCATGTTCGGCGACAGCGCCATCAAGCAGGGCAAGTACCTCCGCCTGATCATCAAGCTGGTCAAGCTGGAGGGCCACCGGGCCGACCACACGGAACGCATCACCGGTGCCCTGCGCAACCGGCCGGTGCTGGGGGTGGAGATCCCGGAAGTCACCCTGCCAGTGGGCCCCGGCCGCAACCTGGCGGTGCTGGTGGAGACCGCCACCCGCAAGCACATCATGCGCCTCAAGGGGCACGATGCCGCCGAGGCTTTCACCCGGCGGCAGCAGAAAGCCATCCACGAGGAGTCGCTGTGAAACTGGTGATCGTCACCGGCCTCTCCGGCTCCGGCAAGAGCATCGCCCTGCACATGCTGGAGGATCTGGGCTACTACTGCATCGACAACCTGCCGGTAGGGATGCTGGATGCGCTCGCCGACCAGATCACCGGCGACTGGGGAGGAAACCTGACCCGCGTGGCGGTGGGTATCGACGTGCGCAGCCCCCGGGAACTGCACCGTTTCCCCGACCTGGTGGACCGGCTCAAGGCGCGCGGCATCGAGGTGGAGACCATCTTCCTCCATGCCACCGACGACGTGTTGCTGAAGCGTTTCAGCGAGACCCGGCGCCGCCATCCGCTCACCAACCACCAGACCTCCCTGGGCGAGGCGATCGCCATGGAGCACGACCTGCTGAAACCGGTGGCCGCCTGCACCACCCACTTCATCGACACCTCGGAGACCACCATCCACCAGCTCCGCGAGCTGATCCGCCAGCGGGTGGACGACCTCCAGCCGGGGCGCATGTCCCTGCTGCTGCTCTCCTTCGGCTTCAAGCACGGCGTGCCCACCGATGCCGATTTCGTCTTCGACGTGCGCTGCCTGCCCAATCCCCACTGGGATCCCGCCCTGCGTCCCCAGACCGGTCGCGACCCCGAGGTCCAGGCCTTCCTCGAGAGCACCCCCGATGCCGCCACCATGGTCGACCGGCTGGAGAGACTGTTCGAGGAGTGGATCCCCTCCTTCCTCGGCCAGAACCGCAACTATCTCACCATCGCCATCGGCTGCACCGGCGGCCAGCACCGGTCGGTCTACGTGACCGAGAGACTGGCCGACCGTTTCCGCCGCCACTGGGAGCCGGTGATCGTCCGCCACCGGGAGCTGGAGCGATGACCGTCGGCCTGCTGATCGTCACCCACCACACGGTCGGCGAGGCGCTGCTCTCCGCGGCGACCGGCATGCTGGGGCTCTGTCCCCTCAAGGTGGAGGTAGTGGCGGTCCCCAACCAGGCGGACCCGGACGAGAAGGCGGCCGAGGCGGAACGTTGCCGGCAGCGGCTGGACGATGGCGACGGGGTGCTGATCCTCACCGACATGTACGGCTCCACCCCCAGCAACATCAGCGCCCGCCTGTTGCGCAACGGCCCCTGCGCCATGGTCGCGGGGATCAACCTGCCGATGCTGATCCGGGTGCTCAACTATCCCGCCCTGCCCCTGGAGGAGCTGGCGGAGAAGGCCCTCTCGGGCGGCCGCGACGGCATCCTGCTGGCCCGACCGGAACCCTACGGGTGAACGTGCGATGATCGAGAGGGAGATCGAGATCGTCAATCGCCTCGGCCTGCATGCGCGCGCCGCGGCCAAGTTCGTCACCCTCGCTTCCGCCTTCGAGGCGGAGATCACCCTCGAAAGGGAGGGGCGCACGGTGAACGGCAAGAGCATCATGGGGGTGATGATGCTCGCCGCGAGCCGAGGAACCCGGCTCACCCTGCGGGCCGACGGTCCCGACGAGGCGGAAGCGGTGGAGAAGCTGGAAGAGCTGGTTCGCAACCGCTTCGACGAAGCGCAATGAACCGGAAAGGGCAGCCATGAGCCTCTCACTCAACGGAATCGGCGTCTCCCGCGGCATCGCCATCGGCAAGGTCCATCTGCTGGAGCGGGGTGAACCGGACGTGGTGGAACAGACCCTCTCCCGCCGCGCGGTGGAACGGGAGGTGACGCGCTTCGAACAGGCGGTGGCCACGGCCCGTCAGCAGTTGCGTGACATCCGCGAGCGCATCCCCGCCTCCACCTCCTCCGACATCGCCGCCTTCATCGACACCCACCTGCTGATGCTGGAGGATTCCGCCCTCACTACCGTGCCGGCCGAGATCATCCGCAACCGCCGCTGCAACGCCGAGTGGGCCCTCAAGCTGCAGCGCGATGCCCTGGTACGGGTCTTCGAGGAGATGGACGACCCCTACCTGCGCACCCGCAAGGACGACGTGGGTCACGTGGTCAACCGCATCCAGCGCATCCTGCTGCACGCGGACGAAGGCGCCCCGGAGGAGCTGGCCAACCTGCAGGGGGCGGTGATCGTCGCCGACGACCTCACGCCCGCCGACACCGCCCTCCTCCAGCATCAGGGGATGGCCGCCTTCGTCACCGAGTACGGCGCCGCCCTCTCCCATACCGCCATCATGGCCCGCAGCCTGCGGATACCGGCGGTGGTGGGGGTCCACTACGCCCGGCGCTACCTGCGCAACGGCGAACTGGTGATCGTCGACGGCGATGCGGGGGTGGTGATCGCCGAACCCGATGCTGCCACCCTCGCCCACTACCGCAAGAAACAGCGGCGTTTTCGCCAGTATCTGGCACGGCTGCAACGGCTGCGCCACGAGCCGGCGATCACCAAGGACGGGGTGGAGATCTCCCTGCAGACCAACATCGAGCTGCCGGAGGACGTGGAGGCGATGCGCGGTATCGGCGCGGCGGGTGTCGGCCTCTACCGCACCGAGTTCCTGTTCATGAACCGCACCACCCTGCCCGACGAGGAGGAGCAGTTCGAGGCCTACCGGGCAGTGGTCCAGGAGATGGATGGCCAGCCGGTCACCATCCGCACCCTCGACCTGGGAGCCGACAAGCAGACGGTGGAGGGGGAGCTGCTGCCGGGGCCGGTCAACCCGGCACTGGGCCTGCGTGCGGTGCGCCTCTGCCTGCGCGATCCCGGCCTGTTCCGCCCCCAGCTTCGCGCCATCCTGCGCGCCGCCACCTTCGGCCCGGTGCGGATCATGATCCCCATGCTCTCCAACCTGCAGGAGATCCACACCGTCAAGCAGCTTCTCACGGAGGTGAAGGCGGAGCTTGAGGCGGCAGGCATCCCCCACGACCCCCACGTTCCCCTCGGGGGGATGGTGGAGGTGCCGGCGGCGGCCATCTGTGCCGAGACCTTCGCCCGCCACATGGACTTCCTCTCCATCGGCACCAACGACCTGATCCAGTACACCCTCGCCATCGACCGCATCGACGACGAGGTGAACTACCTCTACGATCCCCTCCACCCGGCGGTGCTCAAGCTGATCAACATCACCCTCGAAGCGGGCCGGGCGACCGGCACACCGGTCTCCATGTGCGGCGAGATGGCGGGTGACCGCCGCTACACCCGGCTGCTGCTGGGTCTCGGCCTGCGTGAGTTCTCCATGCACCCGGCCACCCTTCTCGAGGTGAAGCGGGTGGTGCGCAAGTCACGGATCTCCACCCTGGCACACCAGGCCCACGAGATCCTCCGCTGCAAGAACACCCGGGAGTCCGGCGAAATGCTGGCGGCCCTCAACAAGGGGCTCTTCTGACAGGATGATCGGGATAGGGGCGGTCAGCATAGCTGACCGAGCCCCTCCCACACCACCCGGCATGCGGGTCCGCACCGGGCGGTTCGGGAAGTTGAGGTCATGAGAGTCGCGGCACGCCCAGCCGGTCGAAGAAGGCGATCGGCATGACGGCGTTCAGCAGATAGCGGCTGTTACGCCACCACCGCCGACTGT
>JALTLT010000015.1 GCA_027001815.1 Gammaproteobacteria bacterium
CGCTGGGCGCCGGTTTCGACCGTCACCTGGGTGGCGACCAGGGGATTGGGATCGACCTGCCGTTTCCGGGTCCAGGTGAGGCCGCCATCGAGACTCTTCGAGAAATGGATCCGGGGAGGTGTCGATCCGTCGGCGGGAGGTTCCTGCCAGGCCACGTAGAGAGTGCCCTGGCTGTCGATGGCGAGGGTGGGAAACTCCTGCGGGAACTGCTGGCCGACGGCGGTCAGGATCGGATAATTGGGGGTGAAACTGAGACCACCATCGAGGCTGGAGGAAAAGTAGATCTGCGGTGTTCCGCTGCGGTCATCGGACCATACCACGTAGATGGTTCCGCTGTCGTCGACCACGAAGCTCGGATTGGCCTGAAAGCTGCCGTCTCCCGGCGTGGTGTCGTTGACCCGGACATTGCTTCCCCAGGTGGTTCCCCGGTCCGGGCTGACGACAAAAAAGACGTCGCGGTCGCCGTAACGGTTGTCGGACCAGGTGAGGAAAACGAGGTCGCCCAGCGTTGCGATCACCTGCTGCCCCGTCGAATAGAGATCGTGGTGGACTCGACGGTCGCCATCGTCGTTGACCAGGATACTCGGCGTGAAGCCACCCGCCCAGAGGGGCAGGGCTATCGCCATCATGGTAAGAAACAATAGCTTGCGGCGCATGGGGACTCCCGGACGAAGAAGTGGATGGCAAAGGGGCCGCGTTTACCTGCTGCCCCGGCCAGGCGGGCGGCGGGGCGGCATGGCGGCTTTGGTGGAGAATTCCGGATCCGTCGACTCGATTATATGCGCAGATCGTTGAAATCTGTCAAGGTGATATTCCCGGAACCGCTCCCCTCTGCGGCCGCGGGAGAGCCGTCTCCGGGCGGAAATCGAGGCCGGAACAGGGGGAAAACCAACCCGGCAACGATGCATGTCGTCTCCAGGGTGGATGGGGAAGCGCCGGCCTGGTGTTGCGGCGCTTCGCCTTCCGCCCATAACCAATTGATGTTATTGATGACAGGCAGACAGGGGCTGAACACGACATACATTGTCGCCTGGTAAATATCACCGAAAATGGTCGGAAGATACCTCTGGATTCATGGAGGGGAAGTATTTATCCTTTCCGTTGCAGCCGTTCGGCACCTCGCGGAGTAAAGTACATGTCCCCTGAATCGAATTCGAGCGGGTACCATCGCGTGCCCCGATCGTTTGGTCGTCTCTCCCTCCTGGCTCTGTTCGGCTGCTGGATGGGTATGGCAGGTCCCGTGCTGGCTCATCAGCCCCACGATCCCGTCCGTGCTGCGGCCCTGAGCCCCGGGTTTTCCAAGGACAATCGGGTATTGGCCGCTGTGCATCCCGCGGCCACCTTCATATTCGGTGGCGTGTCGCTGCTGATCTCGGACAATGGGGGGCTCTCTTTCCACACCACACCCCATCCGATCGCCGTGGCCGATTTCGATCTGATTCGCATGGCACCCGGTGTCGGTGGGGAGACGACGGTGTATGCCAGTCACCGGAAGAAGGGGCTTTTCCGCTCTGTCGATGGTGGTCTCTCCTGGGAAGAGGTGGACGTGGGAATTCCGGGGGTGGAGATCACGGCCCTGGTGGTCTCTCCCGCCTATCTGCTCGATGGCACGCTTTTCGTGGGCACTGCGGATGGGGTGGTGTTGCGTTCCACGGACAAGGGAACGACCTGGAAGAGCGTCTACGAATCGCAGGACGCACTTTCCTCGATCAGTGACATCATTCTGTCCCCCCGCTATTTCTCGGATGGAGTTGCCTTCTTCGCCGTCTCCGACAAGGGAGTGTTCCGCTCGGACGACAGAGGAAAGCGGTGGAACCGTCTGCTCTTTTCGGGTCAGATCAGCAAGGGACTGACCCATCTGGCCCTGTCCGCCGACTTCGATCAGAATCCCGTGGTGCTGGTCGGTACCCAGGACATCGGCGTGCTGCGTAGCGATGATGGGGGTACGACATGGGCGAAGGCCAACACCGGTCTGCCCGCCGACTCGGTTGTCGATCTCGTGGTGACTCGCAGCAACGCCATGTTCCTGATCATGAACGAGAAGGGAATCTACCGTTCACTCGATTCCGGGCAGTCGTGGAAACCCGTCAACAAGGGCCTTCGTCCCCTCGACCCCAACCACAC
This sequence comes from Gammaproteobacteria bacterium, assembly GCA_027001815.1. Classification (GTDB taxonomy): domain Bacteria; phylum Pseudomonadota; class Gammaproteobacteria; order JALTLT01; family JALTLT01; genus JALTLT01. Next base: position 2,125 of record JALTLT010000015.1, read on the forward strand.
CGAGCATTTCTTCGATATCGCGGTGAGCAGCGATCCCGATGCGGCAGACAGCGTACTGGTCGCCTCTTGGGAGGGACTCTATTACTCCCGGACACTCGGGAACAAGTGGCTGCAGCTCAATGTGCTCCCTCCCACGGTCACCCGTGCGCTGGACATCTCGCGGCGGTATGCGACAGACGGAACCCTCTTCGCCGCCACCTATGGGGGAGGAATCGTCAAGTCCGAGGACGAAGGGCAGTCATGGACGGGGCTGAATCGCAACGGAATCGACAACATGTTTCCGGATCCGCTGAAGATGTCGCCGGAGTTCGTGGCCGATCAGACCGTCTTTGCCGGTGTCACCGGAGGCGATTCCGGCGGTGCGGGCAAGACCACCGATGGCGGCAATAGCTGGACCTTCGTTCCTTTTGTAGACGATCCGAACCCCTACGGACGTCGCCTCGCGGTTTCCCCCGACTACGGTAACGACGGTACGGTGTTCGCCATTTCCCGCAAGGCGCGCAACGGGCGTCTCATCTATCAGGCGGTCCACCGTTCCGAAGATGGAGGCACGACCTGGCGGGAACTGGGTGTCGTGCTCGATTCCCTGCTCACGGAGATCGCAATCTCCCCCGACTACGCCCGGGATCGGACGGTGGTCGTCGCCGCGCTGCGCCAGGGGTTGCTCATGAGTACCGATCGCGGCGAGACCTGGAAGCCGCTGGCCTACAAGGAACTCGCCGGCCTGATCATCAATCGGGTCGTTTTCTCGCCCGCCTATGCCACCGATCGGACGTTGTTCGTGGGCACTCGCAGCAAGGGTGTGATGAAGTCCACCGATGGGGGCAATACATGGCAGACGATCAGCAACGGGCTGGATCACCTGGATGTCAACGATATTTCGGTCAGTCCCGGTTATCCATGGGATCCGACGCTCTTCTGTGCGGCTGCCAACGGTGGTGTCTACAAGAGTGTGAATGGTGGCGCTACCTGGGTCCAGCACAGTAACGGGCTGATCCCCAATATCACGCTGTTCGTGCTGCAGTCCCCCGACTATCCGCAGGATCAGACGGTGTTCGCCGGCACTTACAAGGGGATCTACAAGTCCACGGATGGGGGTCAGAACTGGGTGCGAGCACAGAACTATGTCCAGCATGACGACATGAATCACGCCATCCACTACCATGGCGAGTGGCAGACGGTGACCGATTCCGCCTGTGTCTCCGGTGGCTGCAGTCGAGCCTCCGCCGCCGGCAGTGAAGCCCATTTCCAGTTTACCGGGACCACCGTCATCTGGATCGGCTCCAAGGGCCCCGACCACGGTGTTGCCGACGTCTACCTGGACGGGCGGATAGTGGGCACGGTGGATCTGTATGCGGCACAGCCGGTGAGTTCGACCGCGATCTACCAGCTCTCCGGCCTGCAGCCGGGTCTCCATTCACTGGAGATCGAGGTGCTCGGTGCGGCCAACCCCTCTTCCAGCGGGACGCTCGTCGGAATCGATGCCTTCGATGTTCTGGAGTGACAGCGACGATTCCCCCTCCCCATTTCCGGGAGAGGGGGAATCGGTCCCTCGCGTCCGTTCGAACGATCCCCGTCTCGGCCCTGTCTCTGAATCGGCGACTTCATTCCCCCAAGGAGAGGGTGCGGTCATCCTCCGTGACCGCCACGGGCTGCACCACCCGGGCCGCCACATCCCGGGTGCGGGCGAGCTGCCAGGTTCGGCCGCCGTCCGTGGACGTGATGAGGGCTTGGGGAAAATCGCCCCGCTCGCGCAGCTTGCGGTCGAAGAAGGTGAAGGCGAGGTAGAGGGTGCCGATGCGATCGATTGCCAGTCGATGGTAGAAGACGGTATAGCCACGGTGTCCTCGCGGCGCGCGAACCAGCTCCAGAGAGGGGCTCCACCCCTGGTCGTCGGCGGACCTGCGCTGGTATCTCAGGCTGGGATGAGCGCGGTAGACGAGGTGGAGCCGGTCGTCCAGATCGCAAACCAGCCCCTGGTAGGTTCTGCGCTCGCCCCTCAACACCTCGGGGGAGGTCCAGCCCGCATCGGTGGCATCGGGTTTCAGGGATCGGAGATAGTGGAAGTCTCCGTTGTGTGATCCCGCGATCACGTGCAGATAGAGGCTGGAGTCGACCGTGATGACCGGGCGGGAGTGGTTGTCCGGTTTTTCCGGATCGGCTGTGACCAGAAAGGTGCGGGAGACGACCCTCCCGGTATCGCGGTCGATGGTGGCGGCGTAGGTGGGGTTCCCGCCACGGGCGGAATTGGGGACCTCCGTATAGACCACGTGGGTGTAGCGGCCGGTCGTGACGGCGAAGGAGGTGCCGCCGGAGTGGCCCGTACCGGCGGCGAGGGCATTGTCGCTCACCGTGACGGGTGCCGGGATCTGCAGTCGGTTCCCCTCTTTCCTCGGCAGGATCACGGAGAATCGGCTGCGTCGTCCCCACTTGATGTAGCTGACTCTCTGGCGTGGTACGGAAACGGAGATCGCAGGGGGGGCCGTGAGCCGGTTGTGCCCGACCCGAAGCTCCAGGCTGGTGCGCCCGCGCGGGAGACGGTATGCCTGGAAACTCTCTCCCAGATCGGGAGAGTAGATCAGGACCGACTGGAAACGTTTGCTTCGGCCACCGCCCGACTTGGGGACGGTGATGATGAAGTAGAGGCCGTCCTGATCGTCGAACACGATGGTGCCGCGGGCGTGAAGGAAGGGGCGGCTGGGAGGGCGCAGCGAGGGGAAGAGTTCCCGCAACGCCGACTCATAGGAAAGCTTCACCCATTTTCCCTCACGCAGTGTGAGGATGTAGCCGAAGTGCTTCGGCCAGCGGGCATCGAAGAGATAGGGCCGGTTCCTGCTGTCGAAGGCGAGGGCTGTGGGCCCCATCATGTCCATGTTGCCAATGAGTTCCTGCGGCTGTCCGCTGGGAGGAATCTCGAAGGGGAGACGGGCGGCCTGCGGAGTCGCGCTGATCACCAGCAGCGAGAGTATGATGTAGAGTCTGATCTTCATGGTGTTCCCGAGACGTGAAGGGTGAACAGTGCTGCCGGCGGCGAGTGTCTGGAGGAATGTCGTTCACGGACGTTGCAACCCGTTATTCCCACAATCGGCAGAATGTCGAAAAAACCGGGGGATGGGCTTTTCCAACATTCTGTTAGTATAGCCGCAGCAGCGTATTAGGGAAGGCCCGACAGCTCTGTATCGACCCGTTGGCCGGATTGACGGCCCCATTCCCCTCCTGACGGAAGGGTTGCGGGTTGCCCGAACGGTTTTTTCGGCCGGAGCAGGCCCCCCTCATCGCGGGGACACGCCTGGTGAGCTGTTGAAAATCCATGATCTTCAACGGGTTGTTTGTGATGCGGAGAGGTATCGCCATTCCCGAAGGCGGCATGGCGTCGAAAACTGTGAGGGAACGGGAAGAGCGCGTTTTCCGTTGCCGGGTTGAAGGGGCCCGGGAAGGGGGTCGTTTCGGCTGCTGGCCAATGGAGGCCGGCCTTCCCTCACCCTGCGATCGAGCCGTTATTTCGGGTCGAGTCCCGTAATGCCGAGGGAGCGCCCCATGTTTCCAAATATGATGGAGGGAAAGATCATTTTCTCTTTTTTCACTATCGTTCAGGGGTGGGGCCGCACCGCCCGAAACCGGAATCGACCGGCGCAAATCCTGGGGTTCATGCTGTTCGCGGCGTCGGCCGGTGGATCGATCGCTGCCCCCTACGCCTGGACCACAGGCGGCCCCTATGGGGGGGATGCCAACGACATCGTGGTGGATCCCCGCAATCCGGACCTGCTCTACGTCTCTACCCGTCAGGCGGGGATCCTGCGATCGGCGGATGGCGGTCTGAGCTGGTGGAGGATCAATCAGGGCTTCGATACTCCAGACGGCGGTATCACCGTCTTCGACCTGGCCATTGCCCCGGAAGACTCCAATGTGATCTATGCCGCTTCCCCCTGGGCCCCGGGGGGGCTGTTCAAGACGGTCGACGGAGGAGCGTCGTGGACCAACATCTCGGCATCGTTCGGCAGCCTTCCGGTATGGGACATCGCTCTGGATCCGCAGAGGCCCGGGCGCATCTATGCAGCCGTGACGGATCCCTCCACGGGCCAGGGCTATGTGGGGGTCTCCACGGATGGCGGCGGGAGCTGGCGCCGCTCCGTCGTCGGCTCACTCGGCAATCTCGTGCGGGACGTCGCCGTCGACGAGTTCCATCCCCTCATCGTCTATGCGGGGACGGTCAATGCGGGTGTATTCAGGAGTATCGATGGAGGCCGGAGCTGGGTCGCCGTCGACAGCGGTCTGCCCGCCCAGCCCATTGTCGATCTGGTGACCGATCCTCATCGTGCCCTGACGATCTATGCCATCGTCAATCGGGAGGGCGTCTTCCGCAGCCGGGATGCCGGCGCCACCTGGACACGGATCACGAGTTCCCTGCCCACCAAGCGTTTCGGAGCCCTCGTGGTGGATCCGGTAACGCCCGACACCCTCTATGTCAGCACCACCGCCACCTTCGAGGCAGACCGCTGGGGTATCTACAAGAGTTCCGACGGGGGTGCGAGCTGGACTCGCCTGCAGGCGAACGGCCTCACTTCCTTCTATCCGTATGCCCTGGCGATCGATCCACGGGATCCCGCCGTCATCTATGTGGCGACCCATGGAGAAACGGTGTTCAAGAGTACCGATGGCGGGCAGAACTTCGCCTTCCGCTCGGAAGGGATCAATGCCGTGTTCAACTGGAGCGTGGTGACCGATCCCAATACCCCTGGAGCAGTCTACTCGGGTACCCATGACCGGTTCTGCAAGAGCACCGATGGCGGGCAGAGCTGGTCGCTGATCAAGCTCAGTCCGACCGCCGCCTTCATATACGACGTGGCGGTCGACCCCCAGAGACCCAATGTCATCTACGTGGCTTGCGGGCACAACGCGGCGGGACGTACCGAGGCCGGGCGCGGGATCTACCGGAGCACCGACTACGGAGAGACCTGGACACTGCAGGTGGAGGGAATGGTCGACGCCAACCCGATCCAGGTGGAGATCAACCCCCGTTTTCCCAATATCGTCTATGCGGGGGGGGCAAACGGACAGTTCTACAAGAGCGACAACTACGGAGAGAGCTGGGTGGCGAAGGATCTGGGTGTCGGCAATGCCTTCGTCCTGGACATCGTCATCCATCCCGATGATCCGCGGACGCTCTTTGTCGCCCTGGACAATGGTGCGGTGCGGATGTCGCGCGATGCCGGCGAGACCTGGCGTGGCGACGCCCTGGTTCCGGGTTCGCCCGTCAAGTCGCTGGCCCTCGATGTGGTCGATTCGGTCCTGTACGCCGGTGTCGGAGGGAGCGTCGGGGGACTCTATCGCATGGATATGACGCTCTCCGGGTGGACCCCCGTATTCAACGACTTCGTGGGTAGAGCTGTTGTCGAGGAAATCCACATCGATCCGGCCGATCCAGACGTTATCTACCTGGGAATCGCCCCTGTCGAGGGGAGCACGCAACCCTATGCCTCCGGAATCTACAAGAGCGTGGATCGGGGAGCGAGCTGGGAGTCGATCACTGGCGACATCGAACATCGCGCAGTGGTCGGTATCGCCTCCGACCCCTTCGTGCCGGGCAAGATCTATGCGGCCACACTGGGGGGAAGCGTCTTTCAATCGTCGGGCCCGGCCGCCACCCGGGAAGTACCGTCGGAAACCCCCTCAAAGTAACAGTTCCGCGTCTCCGCAAGCATTGGCTGCTCCAGCGGCACGGCTATGCCTCCCCGGCCAAACTCCGTGCTGCGCACACGCCCTTGGCGGAGGCAGCGTGACTTTTGTGCAATTCTGTGTACAGGAATTCGGGGGCTTTACAAGCGGCCCGATCTACGGGTTGGCCGAACCGGGGGTCAGCGCGGGTAGTGTCCGGTCTTCCATGGCCTGTCGGGCCAGATCGACGAAGTCCCGGATCCAGGGCAGGCCGGCGTCGGGACGGCGTACGGCGGCGTGCATGCGGCCCTTGAGGCCGCGGCGGCCGAGCGGCCGGGCGGCGAGCAGGCCCTTGCCCAGGGCGTCCGCCAGAACCCAGTCCGGCAGCACGGCCACCCCCCGGTGTCCGGCCACCAGTTGCAGGATCACGGCCGTGAGTTCGCAGTGGCGGATCGCCGCGGGTTCCACCCCGGCCGGTTGCAGAAAGCGGGTGAAGACGTCCAGGCGCTCGCGCGGTACCGGGTAGGTGATCAGGGTCTCTCCCGCCAGGTGGCGGGGCTGGATGCGCTTGAGGCCTGTCAGCGGGTGCGTGGGGGAGAGTGCGAGCAGTGCCTCGTAGCCGAACAGCGGCAGGAAAT
>JALTLT010000016.1 GCA_027001815.1 Gammaproteobacteria bacterium
CCCTGCACGCCGAGGAAGGCCAGCTCCTGCCGCCGGCCCCAGGTGACCGGACCGAGCCGACTGCTCATGCCGAGCCGGGTGATCATGGAACGGGCGATCTCGGAGGCCTTCTCCAGGTCGTTCTGGGCGCCGCTGGAGATGTGGCCGAAGATCAGCTCCTCGGCAACCCAGCCGCCGAGCAGGATGGCGATCTGGTCGCGCAGTTCCTCCTCGGTCGAGAGGAACTTCTCCTCCACCGGGAGCTGCAGGGTGTAGCCGAGGGCCGCCACCCCGCGGGGGATGATGGAGACCTTGTGCACGGGCTCGGCGTGTGGAACCCGTTCCGCCACCAGGGCGTGCCCCGACTCGTGGCAGGCGACCCGGCGCCGCTCCTCCTCGTTGAGCGCCCGATGCTTGCGGGCGGGACCGGCCAGCACCCGGTCGATGGCGTCCTCGAAATCCTGCATGGTGATGATGTCGCCGTTGCGGCGGATGGTGAGGATCGCCGCCTCGTTGGCGATATTGGCCAGGTCGGCCCCCACCATGCCCGGCGTGCGCTGGGCGACCACTTGCAGGTCCACGTCGTCGGCCAGTTTCATCTTCCTGGTATGGAGCCTGAGAATGGCGATGCGGGCCTCCAGGTCCGGCTTGTCCACCACCACCTGGCGATCGAAGCGGCCGGCGCGCAGCAGCGCCTTGTCGAGGATCTCGGGGCGGTTGGTGGCGGCCATCACCACCACACCGACGGAGGGGTCGAAACCGTCCATCTCGGAGAGGAGCTGGTTGAGGGTCTGCTCGCGCTCGTCGTGCCCCCCCATCATGGGCCCCATGCCGCGGGCGCCGCCGATGGCGTCCAGTTCGTCGATGAAGATGATACAGGGCGCCTTGTTGCGCGCCTGCTCGAAGAGTTCGCGCACCCGCGCCGCGCCGACACCCACGAACATCTCCACGAACTCGGATCCGCTGATGCTGAAGAAGGGCACCCCCGCCTCGCCGGCCACGGCGCGCGCCATGAGGGTCTTGCCGGTACCGGGCGGACCCATCAGCAGAACACCCTTGGGAGGATGGCCTCCCAGCTCGCGGATACGCTCCGGGTCCTTGAGGAAGGCGATGGTCTCGGTCAACTCCTCCTTCGCCTCCTCGTTGCCGGCCACATCGTCGAAGGTGACCTTGGGCCGATCGTCGGAGTGGATGTGGATGCGGTTGCCGATATTGAGGAAACTGCGGCCGGGCGAGCCGAGGCGCCGTGCCATCCAGGCCCACAGGAGAAAGATGAAGGTAAAGGGCAGCACCCAGTTGAAGAGGAAGTTGGAGAGCCAGTTGCTCTCCTGGCGGACGGTGTAGCGGACCCCGGCCTGCTCCAGATCCTTGGCGAGATCGTTGTTCCAGAGGGGTACGGTAACGAAGCGTTTCGGCTTCTGGGTGACGGGATCACGCTCGGTGAGGGTGCCGTAGATGCGGCGATCGGTGATGACCGCCTCCTCCACTTTCCCCTCGTCCACCAGGCCGAGAAACTCACTGTAGGGAATCTCCCGCCGCGCGCCCTCTTCCATGCCGTGCCAGAGCCAGAGCGAGGCGAGGAGGAACAGGAGGTAGAGCATGAGGTTGAAGTCCGGACGCTGCCAGAACCTCTGCCGGGTGGTGCGGTTGATCTCGATCTCGGGGCCGGCCCCGCCCTTGTCGTCGTTGCGCGCCATCGACTCTACCCTCCTGTCGCCGGTGATCGATCCGTCGGCGTTATACGTCGTGTTCGGGGCGGAAGACCCAGAACGGGCCCACCGCCCCCGCTGCTGGCGGGACGCTCCTGGCAGGCTGCTGAAAAACACCGTTTTTCGGCAGCCTGTGCCGCGGTGCAGGGATGCACCAACGTTTTCAATGAGACTGGCAGCCTGTCGGCCTTTGACGGGCCATCAGGTTCTGGTGCATTCCGCGGGGCCCCGAGAGGCGGGAAGGCCCTCCCGGGGGCGTTGGCGGCAGGGGTGAGCCGGAAAACGGGGAATGTCCGGTGGACATTCCTCCCGGCGAACGGGCTTGCCACGGAGGGCAAGCCCCGGCCCTGCAAGCGGAGCAGGACCGCGCA
>JALTLT010000017.1 GCA_027001815.1 Gammaproteobacteria bacterium
CAGCTCCAGGGCCCGCTGCGCCATCTCGGCGGCCTTTTCCCGTTCGTCGTTCTCCGAGTAGAGGTGGGCGAGGAAGGCGAGCGTCATGGCGTCGTCGGGGTTGAGTTCGAGCCGCTCCTGGGCCAGCCGGGTGGCCTTGCGGCGCGCCTCCTGGACCAGCTTGACGTCGCTTCCCAGGTGGATCAGGGAGTCCGCCAGGTTGCTCCACAGCATCGGATTCTCCGGCTCCAGCTCGATCGCCTTGTGGTACATCTCGGCGGCGTCGCCGTAGAGCCCCGCGTAGTAGTAGAGGGTGCCGACGTTGTTGTAGCCGATGGCGGTGGGCCGGATCTTCTCCCCCTCCCGGAACGCCTCCGCCGCCTCCTCGATGCGTCCCGCCATGAAGAGGGCGCCACCCAGATTGCTGAAGGCGACGGCGTTGTCGGGTGTCAGCTCGATGACGCGGCGGAAGGCGCGAATCGCCTCCTCGAAGCGGCCGTGCTCCGTGTAGAAGAAGCCGAGGATGTTGTAGCTGCCCCAGTAGCCCGGCTGCAGCTCCACCGCCCGGGTCAGGGCGCGTTCGGCCTCCTCCAGTTGATTGAGTTCCGAATAGGCCCGTGCCATGCCGGTGTAGGCCTCCGTCGCCTTCGGATCCAGTTCGATGGCGCGGTTGAAGGCGCGGATCGCCTCGTCGTAGCGGCCGATCCGGGCGTAGAGGTCGCCCTGGGCGATGTGCACCTCGGCCAGTCCATCGTCCAGCTCCAGGGCGCGGCGACATGCCTGTTCCGCCTCCGTCACCAGGCGGGTACTGCCGTTGCGCTCGTACTCCCTCAGCTTCGCCTCGCACAGGCCGGCGTGCGCGCGGGCGAAGGAGGGATCCCTCTCCAGCGCGCGCCGGAAGAGGGCGATGGCCGACTCCACGTCCTGGGCGTCGATTCCCCGGCGCATGTAGCTGCGTGCCTGCAGGTAGAAGTCGTAGGCGGTGAGGTCGGTGGTGATGCGTGAGGTGGCCAGCCGCACGCTGGGCAGATCCAGCTCCCGGGAGAGGGTCTGGGCGATGGCGCTGGCCACTTCGTCCTGGAGCTGGAAGATGTCGCGGCGGGCACCGTCCATCACCCCTCCGCCGAGGCGGGCCTTGTCCTTGCGGCGCACCAGCCGGTAGGCGATGCGGATGCGCTCGTTCACCTTCTGGATGCTCCCCTCCAGCATGAAGGGGGCGCCGATCTCCTCCTCCGCCGGCACCACGTAGAGGTTGGGGATGGTGGTGAGCTGGGCGGTGATGGTCTCGGTGATGCCTTCGGCCAGATACCCCTCGATGCTCTCGGGACTGAGATTTCGAAACGACTCGATGGTGAGGTAGCGGGCGCGGGCAGACTCCTCCGGCGGCTGGAACAGGGTCAGGGAGATGGCCAGGAGGAGCACCGCCAGGAGGCCCGCCATCGCCAGGGGGCGGCTGCGCATCCGTCCCGCCAGGTAACCGGCCTGCATGAAGAGTCGTTTCGGGGGATCGATGGTATCGGCGGGAAAGAGCTGGTAAAGGCGGACCCGCTCGCTGATGTTCTTCAGACGCCACGGTCCCATGGGAACCACCGCGAACTCCTCGTGGTTCCAGATCTGCTGGTAGATGGCATCGGAGATGCAGACGGCTCCGGGCCGGGCGAGGGGTTCGATGCGGGCGGCGATGTTGATGTCGTCGCCGAAGATGCGGCCATCCTTCTCCAGCACCTCGCCCAGGTGGAGGCCGATGCGCGACCGGAGTTGCCGCCGAGGGGGTTCGTCGGGATGGTGGTGTTCGTTGAATGCCCGCAGGCGCCGCTGGATCTCCACCGCCGCCCGGGCGGCCTCGAGACCGCTGTCGAAGCGGGCGAACACCGCGTCGCCGATGAACTCGATGACCAACCCTGTATGTCCTTCGATCACCTCCCCGAGGATCCGCCGGTAGTGTTCCAGGAGGTTGACGGTGCGCTCCTCATCCTCCCCCATCATGCGGGAGTAACCGACGATGTCGGTGAACATCAGGGCGGTCAGGAGGAGGGGGGCGAAGACTCCCTCCACCCCGAGGCCTCGTCCCCCC
>JALTLT010000018.1 GCA_027001815.1 Gammaproteobacteria bacterium
TTTTCTGCCCGCCCTGTTCAAGCGCGCCGGAGGGCGGGTGATCAACGTGCCGGTCAACCACCGTCCACGGGAGCGGGGTACCTCCAAGTACGGGGTTTGGAACCGGCTATGGGTGGGTATCGTGGACCTGGCGGGCGTGATGTGGCTGCAGCGCCGCCCCTACACCGTGGAGTTCCGGGAAGATGACGCCGAGTGAGCTGACCACCATCGACTGGATCTGGCTGGGTATCGGTTTCGCCGGCCAGGCGCTCTTCTCCATGCGCTTTCTCATCCAGTGGATCAGCAGCGAGCGGCAGCGCAAGAGCGTCATCCCGGTCGCCTTCTGGTACTTCTCCATCGCCGGCGGGTTGACCCTGCTGGCCTACGCGATCCATCGCCGGGATCCGGTCTTCATCCTCGGCCAGCTCACCGGTGTCTTCATCTACGCCCGCAATCTCTACTTCATCCACACCGCCTCCCGCCCCCCCGCCTGAGGCCGGCCGGCGGCGGCGCCCGATCCCCTGCATGCGGGTGTGCCGGCCGACGGATCTGTGGTAGAGTTGTGCCGCGTTTTTCGGGATCGTCTCCCGCCATCGGCGGGCGGTCCGATCGGTTTGTGGTGGTCCGCTTCGGTCCCCCCGCGACGACAAGCTGTGAACCCCGTCAGGCCCGGAAGGGAGCAGCGGCAGCAGTGGACTCGGGCGCCGGGGTGTGGCTGGGGCGGGCCGCCTCCCTTTCCCCTTCCCGCCACGCCGGACTGCCCCCCCCGGCTGTGGTAGAATCCGGCCATTCGGCACGCGGCCCTCTGGCCGCCTCTCTTCCCCCTTTCCTGGAGCACCCGGTACCGGCATGAGTTATGAGGTCCTGGCCCGAAAGTGGCGCCCGCGCACCTTCGAGGAGATGGTCGGGCAGGAGCACGTCCTGCGTGCCCTGATCAATGCCCTCGACAGCGATCGACTGCACCACGCCTTTCTCTTCACCGGCACGCGGGGGGTGGGCAAGACCACCATCGCCCGGATCCTCGCCAAGTCGCTCAACTGCGAGCAGGGGGTCTCCTCGACCCCTTGCGGCGAGTGCTCCGCCTGCCGCGAGATCGACGAGGGGCGTTTCATCGATCTCATCGAGGTGGATGCCGCCTCCCGCACCAAGGTGGAAGACACCCGCGAGCTGCTGGAGAACGTCCAGTACGCACCCACCCGGGGCCGCTACAAGGTCTATCTGGTGGACGAGGTGCACATGCTCTCCAACCACAGCTTCAACGCCCTCCTCAAGACCCTGGAAGAGCCGCCACCCCACGTGAAGTTCCTGCTCGCCACCACCGATCCGCAGAAGCTGCCGGTGACGGTGCTCTCCCGCTGCCTGCAGTTCAATCTCAAGCGGCTGCCCCAGGAGAAGATCGCCTCGCATCTGGAGAAGGTGCTCGGCGCCGAGCAGATCCGTTTCGAAAAGGGGGCGCTGCGCCTGCTGGCCCGGGCCGCCGACGGCAGCATGCGCGATGCCCTGAGCCTGCTCGACCAGGCCATCGCCCACGGCGGGGGCGCCCTGCAGGAGGCGACGGTGGGCGAGATGCTCGGCACCATCGACCAGGGACGGGTTCGCGCCCTGATACGTCACCTCGCCGCCGACGACGGCGAGGCGCTGTTGCAGGAGGCGGGGCTCCTCTCGGAGCAGGGCGCCGACTTCCTCGGGGTGCTTGCGGAGCTGCTCTCCCTGCTGCACAGGATCGCGGTCCTGCAGACGGTCGGCGAGATGGGGGAAGAGCCGGAGGAGGAGAAGGCGCTGAGCGAGCTGGCGCGGCTGCTCTCGCCGGAGGATACCCAGCTCTTCTACCAGATTGCGCTGCTGGGACGGCGCGATCTGCCGCTCGCCCCCGATCCGCGCAGTGGCTTCGAGATGATCCTGCTGCGCATGCTCGCCTTCCGACCGGTCGACCCCTCGGCGGGCGAGGTGATGGCCGGTGGCCGGGAGGGTGCGCGGCCGTCCGTTCCGTCCGGCGGAGGAGGGGTGGCTCCGGACTCCCCCGCCTCCCCGGCCGGGGAGGCGGGGGAGTCCGGAGCCACCCCTCCTCCG
>JALTLT010000019.1 GCA_027001815.1 Gammaproteobacteria bacterium
AGGCGATGGGGGCCACGGATGAGGTGGCCCGACGCATTGCGGCGAACAGTCGGCGGTGGTGGCGTAACAGCCGCTATCTGCTGAACGCCGTCATGCCGATCGCCTTCTTCGACCGGCTGGGTGTGCCCCGGCTCTCATGACCTCAACTTCCCGAACCGCCCGGTGCGGAACCGCATGCCGGGTGGTGTGGGAGGGGCTCGGTCAGCTATGCTGACCGCCCCTATCCCGATTATCCTGGTAGAGCGCCTCGCGTGCCGGGGCCTCGAAGCCGAGGGGGAGGGTGCTTCCGAGCAAGGCGCGGATCTGCTCCATGGTCTGGAGCCCCTGGGTCTTGATGGTCACGATCATCCTCCGATGATCCCGGACCCGGGCCGCCTTCAGGCTCACTTCACCCTGGAATCACGCTCCCCCTTCAGGCTCATGTGTCATTGGAAAAGGCTGAAACTCGATTTGCGGGGGGGAATCCGGTACATTGTGCGGCGGTTCGGCCGGTGACCGGTGGGGTTGCCGGGGATGCGGAGAAAGGTGGCTGCGATGGCGATCAAGGCGGACAGGTGGATTCGGCGGATGGTGGAGGAGCACGGCATGATCGAGCCCTTCGAGCCGGGCCAGGTGCGCGAGGTGGATGGCGGACGGGTGATCTCCTACGGGACCTCCAGCTACGGCTACGACATCCGTTGCGCCGACGAATTCAAGATCTTCACCAATATCAACTCGGCGATCGTCGATCCAAAGAACTTCGACGACAACAGCTTCGTCGATGTGAAGTCGGATGTCTGCATCATTCCGCCCAACTCCTTCGCGCTGGCGCGGACGGTGGAGTATTTCCGCATCCCCCGCAACGTGTTGACCATCTGTCTCGGCAAGTCCACCTATGCGCGCTGCGGCATCATCGTCAACGTGACGCCGCTGGAGCCGGAATGGGAGGGGCACGTCACCCTCGAGTTCTCCAACACCACGCCCTTGCCGGCCAAGATCTACGCCAACGAGGGGGTGGCCCAGGTACTCTTCTTCGAGTCGGACGAGGTGTGCGAGGTCTCCTACGGCGACCGTGCGGGCAAGTACCAGGGTCAGCGCGGGGTGACGCTGCCGAAGGCCTGATCCGTCGGTCCCTCTCTTCCGGAGGCTTCCACCTCTTCTCCCGGTGTGATCCCCTCGAGCGACTCGAGGACCAGACGGGCGCGTCGTCCGTCGGCGTCCCGGTGGTCGATGCGTACCGGGAGATAGCCGAGATCCACGGCGTGCCAGATGGTGGAGATGCGCTGGCGGTCGGGTCGGTGGCGAACGAGTCTGAGGGTCCGGAGCGTGCCCAGAGGGGTGTCCAGGCTCTCCCGGCCCTCAAGGGTGAAGCGCCAGCGGCGGATGGGCCCGCCGTCGGCCACCGGATAGCTTTCCGGCAGTCGGCCTGTCGCCAGGTCGGCCATCACCGCCAGGCGGAGGCTCAGCTTGTCCTGCACAGCCGGCTGGAGGGAGGTGTGCCAGGTTTCGCCCTCACTGGTGATGGCGAGCCGGCTTCTCTGCCAGTCGAAACGCATGGTCAGCCGGCGGTCGTCTCCGAGGCGTCGATGTCGATACTGGTAACGGAGCGGCCGGCCACCCTCCGCCTCCCACTCCCCTTCGCTCTCCTCGATAACCTCGTCGCGGTGCAGCAGGGCGAGCCAGCCGCGGGGGCGGGATTCGCTGCGCAGGTGGTACCGGTTCCCGGTCCAGTGGAGGATGAGTCGGGTCTCGCCGACCAGCCGGTCGCCCTCCTCGACGCGGTAGCGGGCCTCGAAGTTCCCGACTGGCGGGGCGGCGAGGAGATGGGGGGCGAGGAGCAGTCCGGTGAGGAGCACGGCCACGGCCAGGTGCTGTGCGTCCCCTCCATTCCGGTGGGGGACGGATTCAGTCGGGGCAGTGGATGGCGCCGGTGGCCGCATCGAGGGTACACGGTCGGTCGAGGGGACGGCCATCCAGCATCACCCTGCCCCCTTCCAGGCGCAACCTGCCCCGGGCGAACCAGTCGATCACCTGCGGATAGATGCGGTGCTCCTGTTCCAGTACCCGG
>JALTLT010000020.1 GCA_027001815.1 Gammaproteobacteria bacterium
TTCGCCGGGAGGAATGTCCACCGGACATTCCTCGTTTTCCGGCTCACCCCTGCCGCCAACGCCCCCGGGAGGGCCTTCCCGCCTCTCGGGGCGGAGTGACCTTCAGATTGAAGTCCGACAGGCTGCTGGCCTCATTGAAAACGGCGGTGCATCCCCGCACCGCGGCACAGGCTGCCGAAAAACGGGGTTTTTCAACAGCCTGCTGACGCGCGGTTGCCGGATCAGCCGCGACCGGCACGCTGGAGAAAATCTGCGAGGATCGCGCGCAGCTCGGCCAGGCGGCCGTGGAAGAAGTGCCCGGCCTCCTTCAGGAGACGCACACGGGGTTGAACGGTCACCCCATCCAGCCAGTGGCGCACACTCTCCCATGGCACCACCTCGTCTTCGTCTCCGTGCACCAGCAGCCACGATGCCATGGGCGCCGACAAGGCGGAGAAATCGAAGTGATTGACCGGCGGAGCGATGGTGACGATCGATTCCGGCCGGATCCCGGCGGCCGCCCGCATGGCTACGTAGGCACCGAAGGAGAATCCTCCCAGCCATAGCCGACGACCGGGAAAACGTTCACCGAGCCAGCGGCAGGCGGCCAGGGCATCGTCGGTCTCGCCGTCTCCTCCATCCCAGGCACCCGCACTGTCGCCGACACCACGGAAATTGAAACGCAGGGAAGGGGCACCCAGGTCGCAGCAGGCACGAGCCGCGGTGTGCACCACCTTGTTCGACAGAGTCCCCCCGTGAAGGGGGTGGGGATGGCAGATGACGGCGATGTGAGCGCCTTCATCTTCTTCGGGGATGGAGAGAACTCCTTCGAGATCTCCTTCGGGCCCTGGTACCTTCACCTTCTCGTCCCGGACCGGCATCGAGCGCCGGCGTACCACCTCACTACCACTCATGACCTGTCGATCGCTCCTCTCGCATGAAATGCCGTCGCCCCCGAAGGGGGCACGGCAATGGTAACCCAAAATGGGGGATACGAGGGGAAGGGGGCGGCCCCCGCCGGAGGCGGAGGCCGCCCGGAGGGGTCAATGGGAGAAGCCGGAGACGTACTGGATCGAGTCGACGGAGAGATCGACCGCCGGATTGGCCAGCGGCGCCGTGGCGTCGGTGTCGTACATGCTGTTCACGGTGTTGAAGGTGGTCGGCCAGGGGCAGGTGGTTACGGGATCGTCATAGCTGAACGGGCCGCGACTGTAGGCGAGAAAGACCCCGGCACCGGCAGTGGCTCCCACGGTGGTCGAGAAATCGACTACCGTACCGCTGCGGCCATCGGTGGCAGAGGTGATCTCCCGCAACAGAGAGGGGCGGACGGGGTTGGGGGTATTGCCGTTGCAGTCGGTGAGAAATCCGCCGAGCTTCACCGCCGAGGTGATCGGCTGGCCCACCGGCAGCCAGTAGACTTCGTAGAAGTTGAAGGGATTGGCACCGGTGATGCCCACCGCCACCATGTCCATGCCGGTACCCATGTCGATGTTCCCCACACCCCCGCTGGTCGGGGCGGGATCACCCCCGCAGGTGACGCTGCCATAGTAGAGCGAGGCGCCGTCGTCGATACCGCTGTCCGTGCAGGTCACCCAGCTACCCGACAGGTTGGGGTTGACGGGACCGGCGGCATGCACGGGGCTGGTGAGGGCGAGGAGAGCAGTCGCGGCGAGGGCAAGAAAGGGGGTACGGTTCTTCATCGATTGTCACCTCCGGAAGATCAGGATCTCGAGGCAGGACTCCAGCCTCTCTCCCTGGGCGACAAACGACTCCGACATTCTTTCCCGTGCCCTTCATGACTGGGTAACGACGGCCCGGGGAAAATCCTGAGTGAACTATGCACATTCCGAAGCGGCAATCCTACCTCCTTCACGGCCCCCGAAGAGCCTCACCGTGGCGCCCCCCTGCCGAAGCCGGCAACAGGCCGCAAATGGAGAGGGGCGCCTGACAGGCTGTTGAAAAACACCGTTTTTCGGCAGCCTGTCGGATTTCGAGCTGGAGGTCACTCTGCCAAGCGCCCCTCTCCCTCTCCGCGCAAGGCGGGTTTCAACCACACTTGGAATCACCGCAGTTGAGACAGGTGAGGCAGCCATCCATCTGGATCACCGCCTTGGTCTGGCACTTGGCACAGAGCTGGGCCCCCTCGGGGAAGTCACCCGGGTCCTCCGCCTCCGCCTTCTTCACCATCCCCTCGTACTGGGCCCGCTTCTCCTCGATGAGCGCCTTCTGGTGCTCGTCGAGCTCCTCGTCCTTGAGCAGGCCGATCATGCGCATGTGGCACTCGATGGCGTCGCCGATCTCCGCCACCAGGGAGGGCATGTACTTGCCCCCCTTCTTGAAGTACCCCCCCTTGGGGTCGAACACCGAGCGCAGCTCCTCCACCAGAAAGGTGACGTCACCCCCCTTGCGGAAGACGGCGGAGATGATCCGCGTCAGCGCCACGATCCACTGGAAGTGGTCCATGTTCTTGGAGTTGATGAAGATCTCGAAGGGGCGCCGGATCTCGTGCTCGGTACCCGGGTTGAGAATGATGTCGTTGATGGTCACGTAGAGGGCGTGCTCGGAGAGCGGGGTGCGGATCTTGTAGGTGGAACCGAGCAGCATCTCGGGGCGCTCCAGCGCCTCGGTGAGATGCACCACGTTCCCTTCCGCTTCGGCCGCCGGCTTCTCCTCGGGCGCGCTCTCGGGGGCGGGCTCGTCGCTCACCACCCCGTACTTGACGATCTTCTTGTCGATCTTGATGGCCATGGGTCTCTTTCTCCGGTCGGGCACGTTCAGAACTTGCCGTAGTAGCCTTCCTTCAGGGCGTCGTAGAGGTTGGCGGCGGTATGCACCTCCCCGTCGTACTCCACCTCCTCGTTGCCCTTCAGCTCCACCACCGTGCCGTCCTCGAGGGTAAAGCGGTAGGTGGTGTTCTCCAGATCCTGCTCCTTGACGAGCACGCCCTGGAATGCCTCGGGATTGAAGCGGAAGGTGGTACACCCCTTGAGTCCCTTGCGATAGGCGTAGAGATAGATATCCTTGAACTGCTCGTAGGGGAAGTCGGTGGGCACGTTGGCGGTCTTGGAGATGGAGCTGTCGATCCACTCCTGGGCCGCCGCCTGCACGTCCACGTGCTCGGTGGGGGTGATGTCGTCCGCCGAGATGAAGTAGTCGGGAAGCTGCTTCTCCGGATCCTCCGAATAGGGCATCGCCTCGGGGTTGACCAGATGACGGTAGGCGAGCAGCTCGTAGGAGTAGACGTCCACCTTCTCCTTGGTCTTGCGCCCCTCGCGGATCACGTTGCGCGAGTAGTGGTGGGCGAAGGAGGGCTCGATGCCGTTGGAGGCGTTGTTGGCCAGCGACAGGGAGATGGTGCCGGTGGGGGCGATGGAGCTGTGGTGGGTGAAGCGGGCACCCACCTCCGCCAGTTCGTCCACCAGCTCCGGCTCCACCTTCGCCACCTTCTGCATGTAGCGGCTGTAACGGGCGTGCAGCACCTTGCCCTTGACCCGGTCACCCACCTGGAAGCCGTCACGCGCCATCTCCGGGCGCTTGCGCAGCATCTCGGCGGTCACCTCGAACTCCTCCTCCATGATCGGCGCCGGCCCCTTCTCCAGGGCCAGCTCCAGGGCGGCACGCCAGCCGCGCAGGGCCAGCTCACGACTCACCCGCCCGGTGAACTCCAGCGAGTCGGTGGAGCCGTAGCGCACGCGCAGCATGGTGAGGGTGGAGCCGAGGCCGAGGAAACCCATGCCGTGGCGCCGCTTGCGCTCGATCTCGCGGCGCTGCTCCGGCAGGGGCAGGCCGTTGATCTCCACCACGTTGTCGAGCATGCGGGTGAAGACCGCGACCACCTCGCCGTAGGTCTCCCAGTCGAACCACGCCTTGTCGGTGAAGGGCTCGCGCACGAAACGGGTGAGATTGATGGAACCGAGCAGGCAGGCGCCGTAGGGGGGCAGGCCCTGTTCGCCGCAGGGATTGGTCGCCCGGATGTTCTCGCAGAACCAGTTGTTGTTCATCTCGTTGTACTGGTCGATGAGGATGAAGCCGGGCTCCGCGTAGTCGTAGGTGGAGGACATGATCACGTCCCACAGGCGGCGGGCGCGGATGGTGCGGTAGACCTTGCAGGCCACCAGCCCCTCCTCGTTGCTGATGTAGCCCTCGCTGAGCGGCCATTCGCGCCAGATCACCTGCTCCGGATCGTCCAGGTCGACGCCGCCATCCTCCACCTCGCGGGGGTCCAGCGGAAAGGCGAGGCGCCACGGCGCATCCCGCTCCACCGCCTCCATGAACTCGTCGGTGATCAGCAGCGAGAGGTTGAACTGGCGCAGCCGGCCATCCTCCCGTTTGGCGCGGATGAAGTCCATCACGTCGGGATGACCCACGTCGAAGGTGGCCATCTGGGCGCCCCTCCGCCCCCCCGCCGAGGAGACGGTGAAGCACATCTTGTCGTAGATGTCCATGAAGGAGAGGGGGCCGGAGGTGTAGGCCCCGGCGCCGGAGACGTAGGCCCCCTTGGGACGCAGGGTGGAGAACTCGTAGCCGATGCCGCAACCCGCCTTGAGGGTGAGTCCCGCCTCGTGGACCTTCTCCAGGATGTCGTTCATGGAGTCCTGGATGGTGCCGGAGACGGTGCAGTTGATGGTGGAGGTGGCCGGCTTGTGCTCCAGGGCACCGGCATTGGAGGTGATGCGACCGGCGGGGATCGCCCCCTGGCGCAGCGCCCAGAGAAAACGCTCGTACCAGTAGGCACGCTTCTCATCGGTCTCCTCCACGTCCGCCAGCGCGCGGGCGACCCGCTGGTAGGTGTGGTCCACATCCAGATCGACCGGCTTTCCGTCCTTGGTCTTGAGACGGTACTTGCGGTCCCAGATGTCCCAGGAGGCGGGTTGCATGGGCACTTCGGGCTGCGACCCCTCTACGGCCTTGAGATGGGCTGGACACATGGTGAAACGATCCCCCGTGGTTGGCCGGTGACACCGGCGCGCATCTTGTCTGGTTGGAAATGCTCCTGGAGAGCAGAAATCGGAAACACAACATGTTGTGGTTGTGCTGACACAATAGGACGAAATCCGCGCCCTGTCAAACCCTCTCTCACCCGATTATATTTTCGTAAAATCAATATGTTAACATACATTAGCGAATAATGATCGACAATAACCCGTTGTTCCGGAAGAGTTTTGAAACCCCAACATATAGGGCCGGAAAAATTTACTCCCCGCCGCGGGGAGAGGCGCCGGCCACCCCCCTTGAAAAGGGCGCCGGCGCCGCCATCTTGGGCCGTAGCCAGCCCGGATGTTGCGCCGGGGATCCGGATCGAGGGCGAAACCGGCAAAGCGGGTTGGACGATCGTCCGAAGAAGCATGGCCGTCGCCATCAGCCTGCCGGCCTTTGACAGGCCATCAGGTTCCGGCGCTTCCCGCGGAGCCCCGAGAGGCGGCTCTGGTTCGCGGAGGATCGTTGACAGGTGATTGAAAAAATCCCTCTTTTCGATCGCCTGCGTGCGATACAGGGAAGTGGTGATCCGGGCAAGAGATTCAGCCACAGTTGAACCGAGGAGGAAACAGCACATGGCACAGATCAGCTACGAACCCTGGACCCTGCTCAACCAGCTCACCAAGGAGCTCAATCGCGCCTTCGAGGGGCGCTCCCTGGTCGGTCCCAACGGCGAGCGGGAGAGCGTGACCGCGGCCGACTGGGTCCCGGCAGTGGACATCCGTGAGGAGGACGACCGTTTCGTGATCCGCGCCGACATCCCCGGCGTCGATCCCAAGGAGATCCAGGTCAACATGGAGAACGGCATCCTCACCATCAGCGGCAGCCGCGAAGAGGTCTCCGAGGAGGAGCGCAAGCACTACAAGCGGATCGAGTGCGCCCGCGGCTCCTTCCTGCGCCGCTTCACCCTGCCGGACACCGCCGATCCCGACAAGATCACGGCGAAGGCGGTCAACGGCGTGCTGGAGGTGGTGATTCCCAAGCAGGCCCACGTGCAGCCGCGAAAGATCACCGTGGAGGCGCCCGAGGCCTGACAGGCCGGCCGCCCGTCACTCTTCCGGCGGGGGTGATCCTCCGCCGGCCGACAAAGGAGAGAGCCATGAGCACCCTGCAGCAGATGCGCGCCGGTCTCGGCCGGACGTGGGAACATGTGGCCGAGGGCTGGCGCGCCCTCATGGAGAAGGGGAACCAGGCACTGACCCGCTTCATCCCCTCACGCCGTCGCGACAGCCTCGAGACCCGTGACGATCAGGTGCTGGCGGGCGCCGCTCGCTGGGGCCTGCTCACCGCCGAGGTGCGGGAAGAGAAGGACCGCATCGTGGTCCGCCTGGAGGCGCCGGGGATGGAGCCGGACGACTTCGACATCACCGTGGAGGAGGGCTATCTGGTGATCCGCGGCGAGAAGCGGGTGGAGCGTGAGTCCACCGAAGGGGCCTATCACGTGATGGAGTGTGCCTACGGCCGCTTCGAGCGCGCCATCCCTCTCCCCGAAGAGGTAGAGGAGAGCGGCGCCAGGGCGAAGTACCGCCGTGGCGTGCTGCGGGTGGAACTGCCCAAGGCCCGCACCTCACGCTACCGGCAGATCGAGGTACAGCAGGGCTGACCGACGCGGGCGGAGCGCTGCTCACCAGTAGAAGCCGAGGGATACGCCCAGTTCGCGACTGCCGTCCTCGATGGCGGCGAGTCGCGCATCCAGGCGGGAGGTAATCGGATAACGGAGCGTCGCCGCGACGGTGTGCTGGATCGTCCGTTCACCATCCAGATAGCGACGCACTCCGTACTCCACCACCATCCTCATGGAGGCCGGCAGAGCGAGATCTCCACGCACGGCGGTGCGCACCGAGAGCTTGCCGAATCCCCGCCTGCTCTCCTGAACCGCCCCCCCCACGGACCAGGTGCCCAGGAGTCCCTCCCCCCCCAGGCGGCGGCTGGTGCCGATCTCTCCCTGGGCGCGCGCCACTGCACACCGCCCGCAACCAACCTCCGGGCGCTCCATGCCGAGCCGGATGCTCCAGGCAAACCCCGAATCGCCGGGCAGACCGCTGTAGCGATCGTTGACGCTGCGCACGTGGAAGAGATCGAGGCGGTCGAGGAAGAGCCCCTCCTCCCCGACACGGGCCTCCAGGTCTCCCATGGAGAGGGCCGACCGGCTGACATGGCCGGGCCCGCCATCGAGCGCATCGTAGTAGACGGGACGCAGACGGAAGGAGAGCTGGCTGCCCAGCACTTCCCCGTAGACTCCGCCGAGACTCGCATACCCCGGCGGCCTCCCCTTTTCGGGGGAAGGCAACGACTCTTCGCTCGAGCTCGATTCTCCCGGCGGCAGGCGATAGCGGGCACGCAGTACCGCCTGATAGGCGAGATCCAGGCTCCGCTCCACCCCCTCCTCCAGATCCCCGCCCCGACGCACATACTGATAATAATCGAGAGCCGCATCCAGGATCCGGTAACGGGAGGAGAGGGGGCGTTCCGCAAGTGAAGTACCGTCCAACAGCGCCGGATCCGCCACCAGCCGCGCCAGCACCTCCGATTCGTCGCCCTCTAGCTGCCGAAAGCGGCCATAGAAGCGGGTCTGCCGGGAAGGGTGAAAACGCACGGTCCTGACCAGGGAGCCTCCCCGGTAGCTGCTCTCCGTCATCTTTTTCACCAGAGACTGGGGCATCACATAGACGGGATTGCGAGGGATCACCTCCAGGCCGTCGACGATCTCCACCAGCTCTCCGATGCGGTAGGCACAGTTCCTGCGCAGGAAGTAGTAGGTGTAGCGCTTGCCGAGCACTTCCCAGGCGTGGGCGATGACGAAACGGGCATCCTGCGGGTCGAGTGCCAACTCGTACTCCCACATGTCCCGCAACTCCGTCTCCCCGTAGTTGTGATCGTGATAGTAGTAGTCGATATGGCTGAAACCGGCATCGTACCCCCCCGTCAGCCCCTTGAAGATGTAGGCGACCGGATTTTCGTCGGGTGGAATCAGGGCGCCATAGTTGACGGTCACGTCGATCAGCCGGGTGGTACCGCGCAACGGCCCGGAGTTCATCTTGAGCAGCAGGTGACCATAGAACGACGCGGGATTGCCCAGATAGCCGGTAACGAAGACCACGCTGATGGAGTCGGTGTGCTCCCATCGGGACCAGTCGATGAACTCTCTGCAGAGGGAGAGAGGCGGCACTCCCTTCAGTTCGGGGAGCCGGCTCTGCAGCCAGAGGGTACGGGCAGGAAACCGGCAGCGTGGATGGCGGTTCACATCGGGGAACTCTGCCAGGGGGCGCTGTATCTCGGCGAGGGTCCTCTCCAGCTCCGCCCGCGGATCGTCGCCTCCCTTCGGGTGGAGAAAGAACTCTTCGGAAGCGATGGCGCTGAGATAACCACTGC
>JALTLT010000021.1 GCA_027001815.1 Gammaproteobacteria bacterium
CCTTGACGACCTTGGGCTTCATGGTTCCTCGTTCCGGGGAGACTCCGACCCGGCCCCGACGTCCACCGGGACCGCGCCAGGACCCCCATGCGCACCGACCTCGCCGCCGGCTGCCCGCCGACGTATCGCACGGCGGGCCGATGGTCGGGTCACACACCACCACCTCGTGATTCCATCCCGCTCTGTATCGGCGTGTCCGGGATCTCTGCAAGGTACGAGGAGGAGTATGCCGACTGCTGCGTGCAGGGAGGACCAGAGATCAGGACTCGATGGCCCGCTCCAACAGGCCGGGCCGGCTGCTCGATCTTCCTTGATGGCCGGATCCGACTCGCCGGGGATTCTATCAGTTTCCCGGACGGGAATGAATTCCGGCCCCTTCGACCAACCGCTGGCAGATTGCCCAGTATGCACGATGGGAAAGGAGGAATCACGGAAATATTCACCGCACGGCCCTCTTCACCACTGGCCGCCGAAGGCGCCCACCGTTACCTCTCCACGGCTGCGTGGCACCCCGCTCTCCCGGCGGGTGGAGATCCGCAATGGGCACCTCCGGGTCGGCAGAGTTCCCGCCAGGGCGACTCTTCCCCCTTCACCGCCGGGCCGAGTCCCGTTATCCTCAAGCAGAGACTGCCTGCTGCCGTTGCATCGAGACAAGAGCAGACCTCTCGGTTTCGCAGGTCCCACGAGAGAGGAGGCGACATGAGCAGAATCCGTACCGGTACCGGTCTCGCCGAGTGGCGGACCCTGGTGATGGAGGCCGCGGGCCACGTGGACGAGCCCCTGGACGAAGAGCTGGAGAGCTACCTGGTCATGACCCTTGAGCGTTTCACCCGCGAGGCGCACCGGCTGAGCGGCGTGATGGCGATGGAGTTCCTGGAGGCGCTCCATCACGCCGGCGAACTGCGCAGCCGGGAGATGCGCGACGTGGGAGACCAGTGTCTGCTGCTGGCCGGACTCTTCCCCCATCGCGCCCAGCGTCGCCGCGTCTCCATGGGCTACTTCGTCGATCTCGGTGCCGCCGCCTACCAGGAGGTGTCCCAGTACACCAGCGGTGCCCTGGCCCTTCTGTTCCGCCAGTTGGCCCAGCGGTTTCTGGGGCTGACCGAGGTCCTGCACGGGATCCGGGACCTCAGCGGAACGGGGGCGCCCGGCCTGCTCGAATCCCTGGAACTGGCGGAGAGCCACCCCGCCTACCGCGGAGCCCCACGGCTCGCCGGAGTGAGCCGCCCGGCAAACCGTCGTCACCACTGAATTCATGCCCGAGGGACCCGAGATCCGCCGCGCCGCCGACCGGCTGGCCGCCCTCCTCGCCGGCTGCCGGCCCGAGCGGGTCGAGATGGCCCCGGGCGTGCTGCCGGGGATGGAGCGGCGACTGCAGGGGAGGCGCATCGTCGACGTCTCCGCCCGCGGCAAGGCGCTTCTCACCCGCTTCGAGGGAGGGACGATCCTCTACACCCACAACCAGCTCTACGGCCGCTGGGAGATCCATCCCCCCGGCCCGATCCCGCCCTCCAGCCGCGCCCTGCGCCTGGCGATCCACTGCCGGGAGGGAGCCGCCGCGCTCTACAGCGCCACGGAGATCGAACTTCTGGACGAGGAGCGGCTGGCGGCCCATCCCTACCTCGCCCGGCTGGGCCCGGAACTGCTGGACCCCGCCATGGAGGAACGGACCATCGCCGAGCGGCTGGCGCTCCCCCGTTTCGGAAGACGCTGTCTCATGGGACTGCTCCAGGACCAGTCGGTGGTGGCGGGACTCGGCAACTACCTCTGTTGCGAGATACTCTTCGATTGCGGCCTGCATCCGTCCGGACGCCTCGGAACGCTGCCGGAAGAGACTCCCGTGCGCCTGGCCGCCAGTGCCCTTCGGCTCGCCCGCCAGTCCTACCGGACCGCCGGGATCACCAACGACCTGCGGCGGGCCGCCGCTCTGGAAAAGAGGGGGGCATCCTTCGAAGCGCGCCGCTTCCTCGTCTATCGCCGGGGCGGCCTCCCCTGCTACCGCTGCGGCACCCCCATCGAGAAGGGGCGCTACTGCGGCCGCATGGGCTACCTCTGCCCCCGCTGCCAGCCGGCGAACCAGGCGGGAGGGGCCGCCCCGTAGCCCGGATATTGCATCCAGGATCCGGATTAACAGGCTGTTGAAAAACACCGTTTTTCAGCAGCCTGTGGCGCGGTGCAGGGATGCACCGCCGTTTTCAATGACCGCAAGTCATTGAAAACGTGAGGAAGCCGGAAATCGCATTTTCGGCTTCCGGCGTTGAAAAAGGCCAGGATGGCCTTTTTCAACATCCTGTTAAGGGTGGTGAAGCGGGCAAAACGGGTAGGACGATCATCCGAAGAAGCATAGCCGTCGCAATCAGCCGTCCGGTGGCCTCCCTCTCCTGCTCCCCTCCTTATCCGACGGCACGGAGCCAGCGAAAACGGCGCCCTCTTCCGGAACGGCCCTCAGGGAACCAGCCGCGCATCCTCCACCAGTATCTCGTAGACGTATCCGTAGCCGAAGTCCTTGTCGAGGGTGAGTACCCCCTCCACCTCCACCACCTCTCCCACGGCGGGCGCCTCTGCGAGGGTCACGGTGAGATCCTCTCCGGTGCTGGAGTCGGCGATGTGGATCCAGTTCTTGCCCAGCACATCGCCGGTGAACTTCACCACCTTGCCCCTCACCCGCACCACCTGGCCGGAAAGGGCATCGCGCCGGGCGTAGACCTGGGCGATGGTGAGCCCCTCCTCGGCCGGCTCGACGCCCTCCACCGGACCGGCCGTGACGCCGGAGGAACTCCCCATGGGCATGGCGGAGTGAGGGGAGGCAGGGGCGGTGGCGATACCCTCCACCTGGATCACCCCCTGGAAGTAGAGCACGTCGAAGTCCCGTTGCAGTGCCTTGCTGTGAAAGGCACGCATCGGCATCTCTTCGGTGTAGTGGACTGTGGCACCGACCTGGACGGGGGTCAGGGGGCCGGCGATCCACACCTCCCGCCCATCGGTGGTCTGCAGGCGCACGTAGGTATAGCCGGCGGCGTCCATGGTCTCCAGCACCTCTCCGGAGGGGGGCCGGCGGGAGTTCTCCGCCTGTGGAGAGGAGACTCCGGAGGGGGCGGCAGCGATGGCTACCGCCTCTCCACCATCGGAGTTGCAACCGGAAAGGGCCAGCACAACGGCCAGCAGGGGGGGAAAGCGTCTGTTCACGGATCTGCTCCTGAAGGACACGGGTAAGATCCCGTTCTGCCGCATGGTAGAGGCTGCCACCCCCCGAAGCAATGACCAGCCTCTTCCAATGACACATGAGCCTGAAGGCAGTCCGGGGCCAGGATCATCGGTGGATGATCGTGACCATCAAGACCCAGGGGCTCCAGACCATGGAGCAGATCCGCACCTTCCTCGGCTGAAGTCCCTGCCGGATGCCCGGCGCTACCCCCCGGCATCACCTTTCCCCGGCTCGAAGAGATCGCCCGCGCCGTGAGCGACAAGGGGGCCGCCCGACGCCTCACCGAGGCTCGGGCCGACCTGTTCCGTCCCACCTCTCCCCGGCGTCCCGAACGCCACGACCAGGGTGGACGGGTCAAAGAGCGGCGAGAGTAGCGAGGGACCTCCCGCTACCCCGAAAA
This sequence comes from Gammaproteobacteria bacterium, assembly GCA_027001815.1. GTDB lineage: Bacteria > Pseudomonadota > Gammaproteobacteria > JALTLT01 > JALTLT01 > JALTLT01. Next base: position 3,606 of record JALTLT010000021.1, read on the forward strand.
CCCGAGGGGGGCCACCACCTCGGCACGGGCAGGGGAAGGATCTGGCAGGGCGAGCCCTTTCTCCAGCCCCTCCTTCCACTCTTGCACGAAGAGTTCCAGGGATTCGACGAAGTCGGCGTCGTGTTCGCGACGATCGATGGTGCAGTGGACGGTGACCCCGTGCCCGTCCCGATCGGCGGTCACTGTCCACTGAAGGGCGTTGGGGCAGCCGGGCATGGTGAACCGCACCCCGTTGCGGATCACCTCCCGGTGGACCCGAAAGGTCCCCCATACGCAGTAGATCTCGCCCCGCTCACCCTTGGCGGAGAGCACCTTCTCGATGGAGGCGCACCAGCGGGGCAGCGAGGCGAGCACCAGCCGGCGCTGCAGACGCTCGGGTCGGACGTGCAGATCGGCAGTGGCGAAGAACTCCATGGGACCTCCGGCGGGTGTCGGGCAGGAGCGAAAGTCTAAGGAATCTCTGATTTATTCAGAGATTCCTGCGGCACAGGGATGTGCCGCCAAAATCAATCACCGCAGGTGATTGATTTTGCAAGGGAGCCGAAAACCGCGTTTTTCGGCTCCCGTACTCTGACAATTCAGGGATGAATTGTTCAGAGTTTCCCTGACAGACTATCGGACTTCAAGCCGAAGGTCACTCTGCCCCCTTGTCCAGCAGGCGGGGTCCGCCACATCCCCGTCCCCGTCACAGACGGAAATGGCCGATCAGTTGCCGCAGGCGGCTGCCCAGCTCGGCCACCCGGGCCGCATGGGACGCGTTCTCTTCCCCCGTTTCCAGCAGCATCCCGGAAGCCTCGGCGATCTCCCCCAGGTTGCGATTCACCTCGGAGACCACCTGTCCCTGCTCCTCCGCAGCGGTGGCGATCTGGGTGGTCATGTCACGCAACTGACGTACCGAATCGGAGATGTGGTGGAGATGGGTCCCCACCTTGCCCGCCAGCTCCACGGTCGTCTCCGCTTGGGCATGCCCCTGGTCCATGGTTCGAACCACCTCGTCGGTGGCGGTACGCAACCGCTCCGTCATCTCCTGGATCTGCCGGGTCGACTCCTGGGTGCGACCGGCCAGGGTCCGCACCTCGTCGGCGACCACTGCGAACCCTCTTCCCTGCTCGCCGGCCCGCGCCGCCTCGATGGCGGCATTGAGCGCCAGCAGATTGGTCTGTTCGGCGATTCCCCGGATCACCTCGAGCACGCCGCCGATTTCGTCACTGTTCTGCTTGAGCTGGGCGAGCGCCTCCGCCACGCGACCGATGTCGTCGGAGAGCCGGCGGGTCGCCTCGACACTGAGATTCACCACCTCGGTCCCCTGCCCGGCGGCATCCGCGGCGCGCTCGGTGGCATCGGCCACGCCGCTGGCACTGCCCGCGATATCGTGCGCCGTCGCCTCCATCTGATGGACGGCCGCGGCCACCTGCTGGGTCTCCCTCTCCTGGCCGGAGATGCGACGACTGGTCTCGCGACTGGCCGCGGCCACCTCGCCCGAGATGGATCCCAGCTCTTCGGTCAGCCCGCGCACCTCGACCAGGGTCCGCGAGAGACGGTCCGCGAAGCGATTGAACGCCTCTCCGATCCGGGCGATCTCGTGGCTGCCATGGGCGGGAAGCCGGCGGGTGAGATCACCATCGCCATCGGCGACCTGATCGAGCGCGGCGACCACCTCTTCGAGGGGACGCCCGATGGATCGGCGGTAGATGAGGGAGAGACCCAGGAGCAGGACCACCCCTCCCCCGGCCACCAGCCCCAGAATGGTGCTGCTCAGACGGGCGCCAGCAACGAGCTGGTCGTCGATGGGCGTCTCGATCTCGAGCACACCGCGCACGTCACCCAGCTTCCAGTCGTTGCGCGGCGTATCGGGATGGCCGTTGTGGCACGCCACGCACGCCTCGGCCACCATGCGGTCGGCAATGGCAACGCGCACGGTGGTGGAGCCGTCGGGGCGTGAAATCGTGCGCACGAAGGGGGTGTCGGGATCGCGATTGACGGCCCGCCACGCCTCCTGCTGGAAATCGTCCAGCCGGCGTGAGGCCCGGTTGGGAAACGGGAAGGCGGAATAGAGGCGCAGGCGGGTCCCCTGCCCCTCCAGCAGCCCACTCAGGTCGTGGATCATGGTCGCCGGGAGGGGGATGGCGTCGGGATTGTCGCGATGCTCGAAGGAGGGGGTGATCCCCCCCTTCCCTTTCACCTTGGCGATGACGTTCCGGGTGTAGTAGGCGCGAATGGTCTTGAACTGGGCAACGGATCGCTCGGCCTGCCCCAGTGCCGCCTCGACCGCCTGCCGCTCGACCAGTGCCGGCACGTACCAGGCGACCAACATCAGGATCAGGACGAAAATTCCGGCAACCGGGAAGAAGAGGCGGGAAAAGAGACTCTTGTTCATGGATGCTCGCTCCGGCGTGCAAAATGGAAGGAAATAGAGTGGATCTCCCGCCCATCATTGCGGCTGCCGCCACCGGAACTTGAGTGCTTCTCCGGCGCTCTCCGCCCCCGCCCCCCGCTCCCACCCTTGAAATTCCCGCCCGGGTGGAGTATGGATAGTGATACAAGTTAATGAGAGGCATGCCGGAGAGCGATTATCACCGTTGATCGGTTTCTCCGGCAGACAAATGCCCCCTTTTTGAAATGGCCACGCGAGCCATCGAAAGACGTGACGACAAATGAGAACTGGAGGAGACTGCCATGAGTGATACCACCCGCAAACTGACCGAGTTCTGTTACCGCTGCATCTTTGGCGGTATCGTCGTACTCTCCCTCATCACCTTCGCCGTGCTGGTCTGGGTCTCCACCCTCTGAACAGCTCCGGCCGGGCCTCTCCCTCCCGCCTCCTGCGGGGCGGAAGGGGGGTGTGTGCCCGTGGCAGGCGTGATCAGGCGGCGGGCAGGCTGCGCTTGCTCCGCAGCCACTTGAGGAGAGGCTCCCACTGCTCCATGTCGTGGGCCACCAGGGAGGGGGCCAGTTCGAAGATGCCGACTCCCCGTTCGGCGGCACGGATGTAGTTCTGGGTTTCGCGCAGGGTGGTGACGAAAGGCACCCCGATACCCTTGAGAAAGTGGTGGAGTTCCTGATAGATGAGGGTATTCTCCCGCACCCGGTTGGCCACCACGGCGACCTTCACCTGTTTCTTCTCAACCCGCCCCAGGTGCAGCAGATGCTCCACGTAGCGGCCGGCTGCCCGGATATCGATGGGTGACGGCAGGACCGGGACGACGATGGTCTGGGCGCGGCGGACGAAGGCCGAGAGCGCCTTGCCCTGCACCCCGGCCGGAGCATCGATGATCACGTAGTCAGTACTGCGCGGAACCCGGGTACCCCCTTCCCAGGCGCGCACACCGCGGATCGGGGGCAGGTACTCGGGGCGCATCTCCAGCCAGTCGATGCTCGAGCCCTGGGGATCGAAGTCCTCGAGCACCACATTGGCCTCTTCCCATACCGCGTAGTAACTGGCCAGGTTGGTGGCGAGGGTTGTCTTGCCGCAACCACCCTTGGGGTTGAGAAGCAATATGGTCCGCATGGTTCATTCTCCCTGCCGCTCTCTCCGCCGGCCGGAACCCCCCGGCTCCGGCGTTCGGGGCCCATCCCGTCGGGTGGGCGTCTCCAGGACCCGACAGGCCGTGTGAATAACCTTAGCACCTCCGGGTCCACCGGCCAATCACCCCGCACACCCTCCTCTCTTCACTACCAGGATGTTGAAAAAGGCCGTCCTGGCCTTTTTCAACGCCGGAAGCCGAAAATGCGATTTCCGGCTTCCTCACGTTTTCAATGATCTTTCGTCATTGAAAACGGCGGTGCATCCCTGCACCGCAGCACAGGCTGCAGAAAAACGGAGTTTTTCAACAACCTGCTACCGGAGCAGCGGGATGCCCAGCTCCTCCCACATGGCGTCCACCCGCGCCTTCACCTCGTCGCTCATGCGGATCGGCCGTCCCCACTCCCGGCTGGTCTCCCCGGGCCACTTGGAGGTGGCATCGAAACCGATCTTGGAGCCGAGACCGGAGACCGGTGAGGCGAAATCGAGGTAGTCGATGGGGGTGTTCTCGATGAGGGTGGTGTCGCGGGCGGGGTCCATGCGGGTGGTCATGGCCCAGATCACGTCCCGCCAGTCGCGGACATCCACGTCGTCGTCGGTGACGATGACGAACTTGGTGTACATGAACTGGCGCAGGAAGGACCAGACTCCCAGCATCACCCGCTTGGCGTGTCCGGGATACTGTTTCTTCATGGAGACCACCGCCAGGCGGTAGGAACACCCCTCCGGAGGCAGATAGAAGTCGACGATCTCCGGGAACTGCTTCTGCAGGATCGGCACGAACACCTCGTTCAGGGCCACCCCCAGCACCGCCGGCTCGTCGGGGGGGCGGCCCGTGTAGGTGCTGTGGTAGATCGGATTGCGACGCTGGGTGATCCGTTCGATGGTGAAGACCGGGAAGCGCTCCACCTCGTTGTAATAGCCGGTGTGATCGCCGAAGGGCCCCTCTTCCGCCTCCTCTCCCGGATGGATCACCCCCTCCAGGACGAACTCCGCCGAAGCGGGCACCTGCAGGTCGGAGCCAAGACACGGCACCACCTCCGTCTTGCCCCCCCGCAGCAGGCCGGCGAAGGCGTACTCGGAGAGGGTATCGGGGACCGGCGTCACCGCACCCAGGATGGTGGCGGGATCGGCACCGAGGGCAACCGCCACC
>JALTLT010000022.1 GCA_027001815.1 Gammaproteobacteria bacterium
CGCCATCCCTGGCGGGGCGTTCGGAGAGCTTCCTTCGTCCACTGGACGAAGGGTCTCTCCTCACCCCTGGGGGCTCGTCGGCGGCCTGCGGCGCTGCGCGGTCCTGCTCCGCTTGCAGGGCCGGGGCCTGCCATCCGTGGCAAGCCCGTTCGCCGGGAGGAATGTCCACCGGACATTCCTCGTTTTCCGGCTCACCCCTGCCGCCAACGCCCCCGGGAGGGCCTTCCCGCCTCTCGGGGCAGAGTGACCTTCAGCTTGAGGTCGGACAGGCTGCCGGCCTCATTGAAAACGGCGGTGCATCCCTGCACCGCGGCACAGGCTGCCGAAAAACGGTGTTTTTCAACAGTCTGTCAGGCCCTGACGGTACGCTCCCGGCCCCAGGCGCGCAGCCGTTCGATCCGTTCGCCCATCACCACCGAGAGGGGGCGGGTCCGGCCCAGCTCTTCGCGGATCATGCGATCGTCCAGTTCGGTGCCGCGGGCGCGGGCGGCATACAGGGCGGAGACCACCGCCTGCTCGATGCCCGCACCGGCGAACCCCTCACTCGCCTCCGCCAGCCCCTTCAGGTCGAAGCGGACGGGCGACAGGCCGCGACGACGCAAGTGGATGGCGAAGATCTCGGCGCGGGTCCCGGCATCGGGCAGGTCGACGAAGAAGATCTCGTCGAAGCGCCCCTTGCGCAGCAGTTCCGGTGGCAGGCGGCTGATATCGTTGGCGGTGGCCACCAGGAAGACCGGCTTGCGGTTCTCCGAGAGCCAGGTGAGAAAGGTGCCCAGCACCCGCCGCGAGACCCCGTCGTCGGCGTCGGAGAGGGCCAGCCCCTTCTCCAGCTCATCGATCCAGAGCACGCAGGGAGCGACCGCGGCGGCGGTCTCCAGCGCCTCGCGCAGGTTGCGCTCGGTCTCGCCGATGTATTTGTCGTAGAGAGTACCGAAATCGAGGCGCAGCAGGGCCAGGCCGAGACGCCCCGCCACCGCCCGCGCCGCCAGGCTCTTGCCACACCCCTGGACGCCGAGCAGCAGCACGCCCCGTGGCCGGTCCAGCTCCGTCGCTTCACCACGGAAGAAGGGGCGGCGCTGATCGAGCCAGCGCTTGAGGTTGTGGAGTCCCGCCACGTCGCCGTACTGGGCCGTATCGTACTCGAAGCGGACCACGCCGCTGCCGTCGAGCAGTGCATGCCGGGCCTGCATCACCTCCGGCAGGTCTTCGGTGGTCAGCGCGCCGTCCCGTTCGATCGCCTCGCGGATCAGCCGCCGGGCATCGGAGATACTGACGCCGGCCAGGGCGTTGGCCACCGCGTCCATCGCCTCCCGCTCCACCCGCAGCTTGCGCCGATTGCGCTTCTGCCACGCCACCGCCTCCTCCCGGATCATCTCCAGCAGGGCGCTGCGGTCCGGCAACCGCAGGTCGAATCGCGCCACCAGGTGACGAATCTCCGGTGGAACGTCGAGAGTGTGACTCACCAGGACGAGGGTCGCGGGAACCGATTCGTGGCGCTGGGCGATCTCCTTGATGAGCCGCACGTTGACCGGATCCTGCAGGAACGGGTGGAAGTCGAGCAGCAGGAAGCAGCCGCCGCGCCCGAGGCTGCGGATGTGGCGCAGGGCGGCGGTGGGTTCCTCGGTGCGATACTGCCCCTCGCCCCCCATCTCCACGTCGACGCGCACCAGTCCGTCGGTCACCGTCCAGCGGAAGACCGGCTGCTGCAGCCGCAGCCCCAGCCGCGTGAAGAGCTCCACCACCCGCGGCTCCTCGAGGGACTCGATGACGAAGATGGGCGTGCGTGGCCAGAGAAGTTCGAGATCGTCCAGTTCCTGCATCGATTCCTCCCGATCCGGATATTGCTCCGACAGGCTGTTGAGGAATCTCTGATTGATTCAGGGAGTCTCTGATTGATTCAGAGATTCCTGCGGCACAGGGATGTGCCGCCAAAATCAGTCACCGCAGGTGATTGATTTTGCAAGGGAGCCGAAAACCGCGTTTTTCGGCTCCCGTACTCTGACAATTCAGGGATGAATTGTT
>JALTLT010000023.1 GCA_027001815.1 Gammaproteobacteria bacterium
GGTGACCACACTGTTGAGGGCCATGTTCTGGGGCTTGAAGGGGGCCACCTCCACCCCTCTGCGCGCCAGCCAGCGACACAGGGCCGTACAGAGCAGGCTCTTCCCGGCATCGGAGGCGGTGCCCTGGACCATCAGTGCCGCCGCGCTCATGGAACGATCTCCTCCAGGGCCTCCTCAAGGCCCCGTTCCAGGCGGGACCACTCGCTCTCCCGGCCGGGCAGGCCAAAGCGGAGAGCGGCCGGGGCGCGGAACAGCCGGGTGAGGATTCCCCGCCGGCAGAGGGCCTGGTGCAACTCCCCGGCGACGGGCGTGACCACCCGGACGAAGAGGGGTGTGGAGCCACCGGACGGGAGGCCGTGCGCCCCCAGCATCCTCTCCAGCCGCGCACTCCGGGCGACGAGATGCTCCCGGGTCATGGTGTGCCAGGGGTGGTCGGCGAGGGCACGGGTCGCCACCCAGCGGGCCGGGCCCGAGACCGCCCAGGGGCCGAGGCGGGTGCGCAGGGCGCGCAACAGCCCCCCTTCGGCACAGACGAAGCCGACCCGCACCCCCGCCAGCCCGAAGAACTTGCCGAGCGAGCGCAGCACCACCAGGCCACGACGCCCGGCCAGGGGCGCCAGACTCGCCTCCGGGGTGGCGTCCATGAACGCCTCGTCCACCACCAGCCACCCCCCACGGCGGCCGAGTCGCTCCTGCCAGGAGAGCAGGGTGTGGGGATCGAAGCGATGGCCGGTGGGGTTGTTGGGATGGATGATCACCGCCACCTGATGGTGATCGATCTGCTTGCCGATCTCTTCCGGAGGTGCGAGTGTCACCCGGTGGCCGCCGCGTCGCCAGGCGATGGCATGCTCGGCGTAGCCGGGCGCGGTGATCACCACCCGGCCGGGAGGACGGAGGTGGGGAAGCGCCTGGATGGCCGCCTGGGAACCGGCCACCGCAAGCAGCGAGTCGGTACCGTAGTAGGTGCTCGCCACCGATTCGAGTCCGTCTCCCTCTTCCGGGAGGCGACGCCAGGAGGAGGGGGGAGGGGGCGGTACCGGCCACCCCTCCGGATTGATTCCGGTGGAGAGGTCGAGCCACGCCTCGGCGGGAATGCCGTGGCGGGAGGCAGCGCGACGCACGCCACCTCCGTGGTGGAGCAGGCCATCGGTCGGAACCGGGTCAGAATCGGGATCGTACAAGCGACTCTCCCACCGTCAGCAGTGTCATCCAGAGGAGCAGGGTCCGCGCCACCAGCCGCCGGGCGCGACCGATGTCCCCGCTCTTCGCCCTCCGTCCCAGGCCCAGCAGCGGACGGCGCTCTCTCCTTCCGTGGTAGGTGGCCGGACCTCCCAGGCGGATATCCAGGGCACCGGCGCCGGCGGCCATGACCGGACCGGCATTGGGACTCTTCCAGCGCCTTCCCTGACGCCGCCAGCAGGCCAGCGCAGCATCGCTCCTCCCGCACAGGGTGTAGCCGAGGGCGGTGAGGCGCGCAGGCAGGATGTTGAGCAGGTCGTCGAGCCGTGCCGCCGCCCAACCGAACTGCCGGTAGCGATCGTTCCGGTAGCCCCACATGGCATCCAGGGTATTGGCCAGCCGGTAGAGCACCACTCCGGGTGCGCCCGCGACGACAAACCAGAAGAGCGCGCCAAAGAGCGCGTCGTTGCCGTTCTCCAGTACCGATTCCACTGTCGCGCCAGCCACGGCCGGGGGCGAGAGGGAAGAGGTGTCGCGGCTCACCAGCATCGCTACCCTCTGCCGCGCCGCCGGCAGGTCACCGCCCAACAGAGCATCCGCAACCCGCCGCGCATGTTCATCGAGACTTCGCCAGCCGATGGCCAGCCACACCATTGCCGCCGACGCCATCGGCACCTTTGTTTCCAGAAGAGCCGCCGCCGCGGTGAACGGAGTCAGCAGGAGGAGTACCGCCACCACACCCCGTGGGCGGGAATCGCCGTGGAGATGCCGCTCCACGGATCGGGCGAGATTCCCGAAACCCACCAGGGGGTGGAAACGGGCCGG
>JALTLT010000024.1 GCA_027001815.1 Gammaproteobacteria bacterium
ATCCTCGCCTCCAGCTCCTCGGCCCGACGCGCCTCAGCCCCGTCCCGAACCGACTCTTCCAGTTCGACGACCCGCTCACGGAGCGTCTCCCGCTCTCTTTCCAGCTCGCGTATGTGTGCCTGGGTGTTCTTCTGATAGCGCAGCAGATCCATCTTGAAACGCTCGGCGCGCTTCTCCGTCAGGAGCTGTGCATGGCGTGCAGCCTCCAGCTCCGCTGCACTCTCCTCAAGCTGTCGCTGCAGCCGGTTGAGTTCGCTGACGTAGTCGCGTGCCGGCTGCGCTGCCGCCGTCTCCTCCCTCGCCGGTTCCTCAGCCGGCTCCGCGGACTTCCGGGACGCCAGGCCCCAGCGGTCGGCGAGCCTCCGGATCTCCTCGGAGCAGAAGGGCTTGGAGACGAAGGCGGCCGCCCCCGCCTCTTCGGCGCGACGGCGAAGCGAATCGTCCTGGTCGGCCCCGGTGATCACCACCACCGGCAGCGACCGCAGGCGGGCATCCCCCGACTCCCGCAGGCGGCGCATGAGACCGAAACCGTCCAGCTCCGGCATCAGCAGATCGGTGAAGAGGAGGGCGACCTTGGGGTTGGCCTCGAGAAGTTCCAGGGCCTCGCTGCCGTCGGCCGCCGCCAGCACCTCGAAATGGGGGGCGAGAAGGCGGCTCAGGGCCACCCGGATCACCTTGGAATCGTCGACGACAAGAGCGAGGGGGCGTTCGTCGGCAAGGGACTGGATCTGTGCACTCATATGTTCGTTCACCGAGCCTGGCTGCCACCGGCACACGGTTGGGCAGTCTCTCAAGAGTTGACCGCCTCCCTGCGCCGACCGCAAGCGGCCCGGCCGGAACAGAAGCACCGGTCGGCCGACCATCGGTGTGCCCCTTCCCCTGCGCGGAACAAGGGGTGCTCTTCCTGTTTCGTCCCCGGTACGGTTTCCTTGAGGTTTCGGGCAGGAGATCGTGCCCGCCCCCGGCGGAGCGATCCGCCAGGGGCTCCCCGCGCATCAACGATCGGGGTCGTAGGCGAGATTGGGGGAGAGCCAGCGCTCCATGAGTGCCCGCTCCATCCCCTTGCGGCGGGCGTAGTCCTCCACCTGGTCGCGGCCGATGGGGCCGACCGCGAAGTAGCGGCTCCCGGGATGGGCGAAATAGAGCCCGCTGACCGCGGCGGTGGGGACCATCGCCTTGGACTCGGTGAGCCAGATTCCGGTCCGCGCCTCGGCATCGAGCAGTGACCAGAGCAGGTCCTTCTCCGTGTGGTCAGGGCAGGCGGGGTAGCCCATGGCGGGCCGGATCCCCTGGTAGCGCTCCTCGATGAGGCCGCGGTTGTCCAGCGCCTCGTCGGCGGCATAGCCCCACAGGGAACGGCGCACCTGCTGGTGGAGCCACTCCGCCAGCGCCTCGGCCAGCCGGTCGGCGAGCGCCTTGAGCATGAGACTGGAGTAGTCGTCGTACTCCTTCTCGAAACGCACCAGGTGGGCATCGATCCCCTCGCCGGCGGTGCAGGCGAAGCCACCGATCCACTCCTCCACCCCCGCCCCGGCGGGGGCGACGAAGTCGGCCAGACAGTCGTTGGGGCGCCCCTCGGGCTGACGGATCTGCTTGCGCAGGAAGTGGAAGGTGGTGAGCCGCTCGGCACACCCCTGGTCGGCGAACACCGCCACATCGTCCCCCTCCCGGCGGGCCGGGAAGAGACCGACCACGGCACGCGCCCTGAGCCACCCCTCCTCGATGATCCGTTCCAGCATCGCCTCCGCATCCGCATACAGCTTGCGCGCCTCCTCACCCTTGCGCGGGTCGTCGAGAATGTCGGGCCAGCGCCCCTTGAGCTGCCAGGCGTGGAAGAAGAAGGTCCAGTCGATGTACTCCAGCAGCCTCCGCACCGGGATGTCGCGCAGGGTGAAGAGCCAGCCGTCGCCCCGCGCTTCCGCCTCCACCGTCACCCCCTGGGCGCGCATCGAATCGAGATCCGCCGCCGGGGCCGGCGGCCGCCACGCCTCCCATCCCACG
>JALTLT010000025.1 GCA_027001815.1 Gammaproteobacteria bacterium
GTGATCGCTACGATGCGCATCGCTCGTCTTCCCTGTTCTTCGATACCGTCGCCGGCGTGCCGGCTTCTCCCTCCACCTCGGCGAGCAGCGGCCAGCGCTGCAGGATCGTCGCGATCGCGGCGCACTGGCCCAGTTCCCGGTAGTCGGAGAGATTCTCCACATGGCGGGAGAGGTGACGTACATCCTCGCCCGGCAGCCGGTCACACGGCATCCGGTCCGGTTTCCCGGAATCGGGAGGCGGGAAGGGGGGGGTGGCCGAATCGGTCATGCGTGCCTCCTCATGGCGTCCCCTTGGGGTAGGGGATCCACTCCTCCCCCTCCAGCCGCAGGTAGTAGGCCCCCCGGTGGCGCATCACCACCGTGCCCTCGTTCTCGGCCACGAAACGGGTCTCCGGCAGCCCCTCGACGAGCGATGCCGGATCGTAGGCGCCGCTGGCGAACGGGTCGTCCTCGAGCAGTCTCGCCACCATGTGGGAGATGGCCAGATAGCTGGTGGGGGCATCCACGCGCACCTTCGCCCCGTCCCGCTTCAGGCCGGGGCCGATCACCCGGATACCCACCGGACCGAGGGTGATGGCGGGGCTGGGGATCTCGCGCAGACCGGAGATCTGCATGTGGTCGCCGCGTACCGCCGCGCCGTGTTCCGGTACCAGCACCACCACCACGTTGCGGCCCGATTTCTCCAGCGTGCGGAGGAAGCGGTCGATGTCGTCCAGCAGCTTGCGCACCCGCAGCCGATAGTTCTCGAGGCTGTCGAGGTTGGCGCCGCGCCCGTTGAGACGGTTGCCGTCGTGGAGGCTGATGGTGTTGTAGTAGGTGGCGGTGGGCCGTGTCCCCTCTTCCTGCCGCTGGCGCAGCCACTGGGCCAGCACGCTGTAGTCCTCGTAGATGGGCGAACCGTCGAAGGCGCGCTGCTGGATGGGGGCGTTGCGGATCGGCATGGGTGGCGCGCGCAGATGTCCGCGTTCCTTCACCACCGTCAGGAAATCGTCGAAGTGGCCGTCGTGATTGAGCGCGAAACCGGGGTCGAAACCCGCCCGCGCAAGGCTCTCGAAGAGATAGCACTGACTCGGCGCGTCCCGGTAGAGCGCCTTGTGAGAGGGCTGGCCGCAGGTGGCCCGCAGCAGCCTCACCGCTGCCGGACCGCTGTAGCTGGCGGCGGTGTTGAAGTTGGTCAGGAGGACATCGAAGCTGGAGAAGAGGGGGTGATGTTCCAGTCCGGCCCACGCCAGGTCGTCCCACGAGATCGAGCAGACGTGGATGAAGAGGAGGTCGAAGGGGGGGATGTCCGCCGCCGGGAGAATCACCTGCCGCTCGGCCTCGCGGGTGTGGAAGGTGGAGAGCGCCTGGTCCAGCTCCTGCTGCAGGCCGCCACCGGTGCCGGCGGGTCGTGCCGCCGGCTCGAATGTCTCTCCGGAGAGGATCCGGACAGGGGCATCGAGATCGTCGAGACCCGGAGAGGCGGGAGGTGAGCCGGGGGGCTCCGGGCTCTGCAGGGCCAGGACCACCAGCGTGGTCATCACCAGTACGCCCACGCGCAGATAGCGCGATGCCAGCAGGTAGGTGGACCAGAGGATCACCAGCACCGCCACGACGCGTAGATCGATGAAGCGGGCCACCAGCTCGGCCAGGTAGCGGAGACTGAAACCGGCGATCTGGTCCATCTGCGAGAAGAGTCGCTCCACCGGCGGCAGCCAGGAGTCGTAGTAGAAGAGTGCGATTCCCGTCGGCACCGCCACGACGGCCCGCAGGAGTCGGGCGGGACGCGAACGGAGCGGCGCCAGCAGGAAGGCGGCGAATGCCAGGTTCTCCAGGGCATGGAAGCCGATGTACTGCTTCCAGAAGAGGAACAGCTTGAAAATGAAATAGACGTTCCAGGACCCCAGACCACCACGCGGGGTGGAGGGGGCCCCCTTCACCCCTGTCTCGGGGTTCTCCACCGGCTCCTCTCCGGCGGGTGTCGGGCTCTCGCCGTCGCCGGCGGGTTGCGGATGCCAGTGATGGATCCTGGCTCCCTCTTCCGGCGCGGCGGTGTCCTGGTTGCCGCTCATGGGGCGGTCTTCCTCGATGGGGTGGGGCGCGGGGCCTCCGATGGATCGGCAGGCCACCTCCGCAGAAGCTGCGGCTTCATCAGCCGCGTTCGATACCATTCGTTCAGCCATTGACCGGTCTCGCGCAGGAACAGACCGGCCACCGCGCCGGCCAGCCACGTGAGAGAGAGGACCAGAACCAGGCTTGCAATGTCCATGCCGTTCTATCCCTGGGCGCTGCGGCGGCGGAGGGGCGCGGGGCGTGCCCCCCCGTCGGGGGAGATCCGGGCGCGAGGATGGGTGTAGACGGCGGCACTCTCCTGCTCCGCTTCGGAGAGTGCGAGGGGAGAGAGGTCACTGAAATCGGGAAGCGGATCCGGTGTCTCGCGCAACAGCCGTAACGCCTCACGGATGTCGGAGGGAATGACGTTGCGTTCGTCCCACTCGAAGAGCTGGTCGGGAGGCATGACGAAGAGATGGGAGAGCGCCGTGTCGATATCCGATTCGCGGCAGGCGTGCAGGAAGAGGTAGAGATTTTCGTGATCGGTGGTGCAGAAATCGCCTTCCCGCTTCGGTGCGCAGGCGCGTACCGCATCCGCCAGGGAGATGCCGGGCAGCGGTGCGAGACGGATCAGGGCATTGTGGATCTCCTGGTCGATGCCCAGTTCCACCAGCCTCTCCACTTCCTCGATGAAGCGTGCGGGTACGAGGTATCCCTTTCCCTCCGGCTGCCGTTCCGCGGGATCCACGAGACTCTCGAGGGAACCGATGGCGAGATGGTGGATCTCCAGACCGTGGAGTGCCTCGCAGATGCGGTAGAACGACGAAAATCCGGCGTCCCGCGGGACGATGGTCGTGATTCCGGCGCGCAGCAGGAGCTGTTCGTCCCGGTAGCGGATGGCCATCCCCCGCTCGCGGATCAGGAGCGGGATCTCGGCACCGAGTCCGTGACGCAGTCGGCTGACCGCCTGCAGCAGTTCCCTGGATCGTGTGCTCCTGTCGTGGTGGATCACCACACATCCGGCCAGGCCATCGCCCACCGCCTCCTCCAGGGCCCGCAATGATTCGAAGCCTCTCCATCGGGAGGGGAGCGTGGGGGCATCGTCGACCGCCCTCCTGGTGACGTAGACCGCCTTCTGCAGGGGGGTGGTGCTCACCGGGGTACCCCGCTGGAGGGGAGGCTCATCCTCCGCGGCGACCACTCCCTTCTCCCCGCTCCGGAAGTGGAAGCGGCGGCCGGCGACGGTCCGCTCGCGTTCGTGCCAGTGGGCGATCTCGAGGAGCGCGGTGCCGTCTCCTCCCTGGAGGATGGCCAGGCCGGCCAGGAGTTCGCGCCACCGGGGGATGGCGCCGAACATCAGGCTCAGGGGAGGGGAGAGGCTGTCCGCCACCAGGAGGATTGCCCAGTCCCGTAGCCGGGCCCGGTGCTGCAGCGCCTCCAGGCGCCGCTCGGGAGGGCCGCCCAGCCTCTCCAGCAGGGCGCCGGGGTTGTGCCAGACGATCAGTTGCGGACGCCGGGGAACGAGTCGCTCCGTTTCGTCGAGCAGTCGCCCCAGACGATGGCGGCGCCAGAGGGGGCGGGGGGAGAGCGAGGCGGGCTGAAGCACCGTCAGTCGTCCCTCGGTGATCGCCTCGAGGGCCTCCTCTCCCCGGGGAGCGTCGAACACCCTGGCGGGATCGGCGTCGGTGAGGAGGGAGACGTCGCCATCCGCCAGCGAAGCGAGGAGACTCTCGAGCACCACCCGCCGCGCCAGGGCCGGCGTCCCCCCCGAGAGCAGGTAGACCCTGCCCCTCCGGAGGGTGCCGAACTCCGGTGCGAGACCCTGGATGCCCAGGCTGCCACAGATCTCCGCCACCATGGTGTGAATTCTCCCTGGAAATTGTTGCTCTCGCCGTCGTTTAACGGCAACCGGCGCGATTTTTTGAAGGAAAGACGAAGGATGGCGCCCCCGGGGCGGGCGAATCAGGTTTTTTCATCTCCATCGCGGCGCACAATTTACTGAAAAAACGAAGATTCTTCAAATAACCTTGGAAACTTCACGCCAATTGAGCAATTACGGCAGGGAGGGGGTGTTTCGGATCTTCTCCTCTCCCGGTACCGGTCGGGGCGAGGGGATGTGACGGAGGAGTCAGTGGCTGGTGCCGGTGGAGAGATGGGTCTTGTTCCAGACGTTGTACTTGCCCGAGGGCTTCTTCATGGGGATCCGCTTGATCTCCTTCAGGGTGCGGGCGTCGTAGACCACCACCGCGCCGTCCATGTCCCAGATGCTCACCAGGGCGTAGCGGCCGTAGCGGTCGAACTCCACGTGGGCGGAGGTCTTGCCGGGGGCGGGGCGCAGGGTCTCCACGATCTCCAGTTTCTGCTTGTCGATCACGTGCATGGCATCCCGGTCTGGGCCGAAGAAGACATCGACCCAGGCGTAGGGGCTCTTTTCGTGGCTGCGCATGAAGAAGCCGGGGCCGAGGGTGGTGATCTCCTTGATCGGCTTCCAGCTCTCCATGTCGATGATGCTCACCTTGCCCTCCTTGAGGTGGGGTGTGGCGAGTACCAGACGATCACCCACCCGCCATGTGATGCCGGAACCGAGATGGGGCATGCCCCCCAGATCGAGGGTGGCCACGACCCTCCCCGAATCCAGGTCGAGCACCTGGCCCAGGCCGTCGCGGGAGGTGCCGATCAGGTGCCAGTAGTCGGGATCGAAGAAGAAGTCGTCCAGGAAGCCCTCCGCCCTGAAGCGGCGGACGGGGAACGGCGCGGTTTCGCCGAGGTCCCCGGAGTCGGCGCGATAGTCGTGGATCCACTGGCCGAAGCCGGCGGGAGGGGGGTTCTCCCAGGAGATCTCCCACACCTCCGGCAGATCCTTGAGGGCGGCGATGAAGCTCGCGCGGGGCGGGGCGCTGTAGACGGCGCTCACCCGTGAGGTGGTGCCGTCGCCCCCCTCGACGGGAATCACCTTGATGGGGTCGAGATTGCGGCCGTCGAGGATCACCAGGGTGTGGGGCAGGTAGTTGGCCACCATCACGTAGCGGCCGTCCGGGGAGACGGCGATGTTGCGGGTGTTGATCCCGGCGCGGATCTCGGCGGTCACCCTCAGGTTCCAGAGGTCGAACTTGCTGATCCAGCCGTCACGCGAGGCGAAGAAGACGTAGCGTCCATCGGCGCTGTACTTGGGGCCTCCGTGGAGGGCGAAACGGGTCTTGAAGCGGAAGATGGGCTCCAGCCGGTCGCCGTCGAGGATGGTGGCGTGGTGGTCACCCAGTTCCACCACCACGAAGAGGTTCCAGGGGTCGGCATCGAACACCGGACGGTCGGGAAGGCTGCCGTAGGGGTGGGGGACCGTCTGGCTGGCATCGATCTCGCGCATCCCCCAGGGAGGAAGCCGGTGCAGGGGGGTGAAGCGGTAGATGTATTGCACCAGCGCATCGATCTCGGTCGCGGAGAGCCGGTCGCCGAAGGCGGGCATCTGGGTGGCCGGCCGCCCCTCACGGATCACCCCTGCGGCCCGCTTGCGGGGCAGCCGCACCAGATTCTCCGGCAGCAGGGCGGGACCCATGGCGCCGAGGCGGTCGGGGCCGTGGCACTGGGCACAGTTCTGCTGGTAGAGAGAGGCCCCTTCGGCCGCTGCCGGCGGCTCCTCCGGGGGGGCACCGTGGGCCCCCGGAGCGAGCAGGAGGGCGACGAAGAGGGTGGCGAATCGCATCCCCTCAACCCGCCTTTCGCCGGCTCCACGGAGTGGTGACCAGCCTCTCTCCCCGGTACTCCACGCCGATCTCCTCGTCGGTGAGGTAGCAGGCGGGGTCTTCGGCCCAGGGATCGCCGGTGAGCTGCCAGGCGCGCACCCGGGTATTGCCACCGCAGATGGCCCGTTCCCGGCAGGCGGCGCAGCGCCCCTTGACCGGCCGGGGGCGGCGCTTGAGCCCCGCCATGAGCGGATCGGAGGTATCCATCCAGATCTCGGAGAAGGGGCGCTCGCGCACGTTGCCCAGGGTGTAGTCCCACCACATGGTGTCGGGGTGGACATTGCCCAGGTTGTCGATGTTGGCGATGTTGACCCCCGAACTGTTGCCCCCCCAGCGCTCGAGTCCGTGGCGCAGGTGTTCGACCCGCTCGGCCGGGAAGTGGCGGGCCGCCCACTGCAGCAGGAAGACGCCGTCGGCGTCGTTGTTGCCGGTGACGAACTCCCGGCGGCCTCCGGCCCGCCGATCGGCCAGACAGGTCTCGAAGAGCAGCTCCATGGCACGGCGGGTCATGCGATGGTGAACGTCGTCCTTGCGGTTCTTGTTGCCCCGTCCGGCGTAGTTGAGATGGGAGAGGTAGAACTTCTCCACCCCCTCCGCCTCCATCAGTTCCAGGAGGGCCGGCAGCTCGCCCTCGTTGTCCTGGGTGAGGGTGAAGCGGATGCCCACCTTGATATCGCGCTGGCGGCAGAGACGGATGCCATGCAGCGACTCCTCGAACGCCCCCTGGCGGCGGCGAAAGCGGTCGTGGGTCTCGCCCACACCGTCCAGGCTGATCCCCACGTAGTCGTAGCCGACCGCGGCGATCTCGTCGATGTTCTCGTCGGTGATCAGGGTCCCGTTGGTGGAGAGACCCACGTAGAAGCCCATTGCCTTGGCGCGGGAGGAGAGCTCGAAGATGTCGGGACGCATCAGCGGCTCGCCGCCGGAGAGGATCAGCACCGGTACCCGGAAGCGGCGGAGATCCTCCATCACCTCCAGCGCCTCGCGGGTGGAGAGTTCGCCCGCGAACGCCTTGTCGGCGGAGATGGCGTAGCAGTGCTTGCAGGTGAGATTGCAGCGCCGGATCAGGTTCCAGATCACCACCGGACCCGGCGGTTCCCGCGGCGGGCCGAGGGGGGTGGGATCGAGCAGTTCCCGCATGTAGTGGCTGATGCGGAACATGTCACGCTCTCCCGTCCCGATCGCGGTCGCGGAAGCGCAGGCCGCTCTTCTTGAGAATGCGGGTGCTGAAGAGCACCTGGTGGCCGCGGTCGGCGTCTCCCAGCAGGCGGGCGATCTCCTCCACCAGGCGGAGCGCCTCGTCGCGCGTGCGGGCGTGGACCATGGCGAAGAGGTTGTAGGGCCACTCGGGCAGGTGGCGTGGCCGGTGGTAGCAGTGGCTGACGAATGGGAGCCTCCCCACCTTCCCGCCCAGTTCCCTCACCCGCTCGTCAGGGACGTCCCAGACGGTCATGCCGTTGGCCCGATAGCCGAGGGCGTAGTGGTTGGGTACTGCACCGATGCGCCGGATGCAGCCGTTCTCCAGCATGCGCCGTACCCGTTCCATCACCTCCGCGGCGTCCACTCCCACCTGCTCCGCAACCCGCTCCCACGGGCGCGGGTCGAGGGGCAGTCCCCCCTGGGTGGCGAGGACGATGGCGCGGTCCAGGGCGTCGAGGCGCGGTGGGGCATCGGAGGTGTCGGAAGCGGCATCGGTCATCGGCCCATCATACCGCAAGGCGGAGTCCCACATAGAATTCCTCCAGTTTGGGCATGTCGTAGGTGCGGTGACCGGTACGCCGCTCGATCTCGGCGTTGACCCGGGCGATCTCGGCCGGGTCGTCCACCGCCAGCACGTACCAGATGTTGAAGCGATGGTCACGCAGATAGTTGTGGGCCACCTCGTCGAAACCGTTGACGATCTCCGCCACCCGCTCCACCTCCTCCCCGGGCACCTGCATGGCGACGAGGCTGAAGGCGCCCCCGAGCCGTTCGGCCTGGTAGAGGGGGCCGAAGCGGCTGAGCAGACCCCGCTCCAGCAGCGAGCCGATGCGGTCGATCAGGGTCTGCTCGTCGATGCCCAGTCGTCCCGCCGCTTCGGCGTAGGGACGCTCGCTCACTGCCATCCCTCCCTGCAGGAGGTTGATGATTCGCCGGTCCAGGTCGTCCATCTCAGGCGGCCGAGTGGTAGCGGGCGCCGCGCTGCTTGAAACGCCGGGTGCTGAAGAGGACGGCATGCGGGATCTCCTGCAGGCCGCACGCCTCGACGAGATGGGCCAGGTTGGCCTCCACCTCCTCGCGGTTGCGGCCGTGGATCATGGTGAAGAGGTTGTAGGGCCACTCCGGGAGCCGGCGTGGCCGACGGTAACAGAGGGTGACGAACGGGAAACCACCGATGCAATGGCCGAGCTGCGAGACCCGCTCCTCGTCGATGT
>JALTLT010000026.1 GCA_027001815.1 Gammaproteobacteria bacterium
CCCTGCCCATGGCCGTGGTGGTGCTGGATGCGGCGGGACGGGTGCGCTGGGCGAGTGACGGCGTGGAGGGTTTTCTCGGCGTGGCCGCCGCCGACCTGGTCGGCAGGGACGCCGCCTCGCTGGAGAGAGAGGAGCTGGCGGCGCTGTGGGAGCCGGACGAGTGGATCGCCCTGAGCCCGGGCGGCAAACCGACCCTGTTCCACCGCTTCGAACGGGTGGGAGAGGAGGGCGAGCGCATCCTTTTCCTGCAGCCCGTGCCGGAGCTGGTGGAGCTGCAGCGAGAGGTGATCTCCCTGAAGGAGCAGATCGCCTCCCTCAATCTCACCGATGCCGAGACCGGGCTCTTCAGCCAGCGGGCCCTCAACCTGATCCTGGAACCGCAGGTGGCGCGCAGCCGCCGCTACGACAATCCCCTCTCGGTCATCGTCATGGCGGTGGAACTCGCCGAGGGGGTCGAAGAGGGGTTTCGGCGTGTCGCCCAGCAGCTCAAGGAGCAGCTCCGATGGGCGGATCTGGTGGGACGCGACCGCTGGGGCCGTTTCGTGCTCATCCTGCCGGAGACCACCCGCGATGCCGCCGCCGCCCTGGCCGGCAAGATCTCCCGTCGCCTGCGCGAGAGCGGGCTGGTCAGCGAGTGCCGGGCCGGTCTGGCGGAGTGGAGAAAGCAGGACAGTGCCTCCGGTCTGCTCCAGAGGGCGGCGGAATCCCTCCTTGCGGAGGCGGCCGCTTCGGGTGAAGCGGTCTCCGGTACCTGAGGGGGGTGGTCTTCTGCCTCATCCGGACGCAGCCGGGTTCCCCCTCGCTGCCGGCCGCCGCTCTCCCGATCCCCTGATCGGCTTCCGGCGGGGAGAGAATCCATGAACAGCGTTCCGGGAAGGGGTCGAGTGCGGGGAGCGAGCGGAGAGTGGCTGAAACAGGTCAAACGCCGCTTCGCCGCTCTCAACAGTGATCGGCTGGGACGGGTGCGAAGCTATCTCGATGATCGCCAGCGGGTGGTCCTCGATCTCCTGCCCCTGCTCTTCCACGGCAACCATCCCTCCCTGCCCGGCCACGCCGGGCGTCGCGCGCCGGTCGGCATCGCCAACTACACCCCCTCCCGCCCGACCCTCCAGGCGGCGGCCTCCCTCGATCGCGATTTCCGCTACCGGAAACGGGCGCTGCGGGCGTATGCCGTTCACGCCATCTTTCTCATGGGCAGCGGGGGCAGTGTCGCCTATTCCGACAAGAGCGACCTGGACATCTGGCTCTGTCACGATCCGCGGCTTCCCCCGGCCTCGATCCGCCAGCTACGCGCCAAGTGTGACGCCATCACCGAGTGGGCCGAGGGTCTCGGTCTGGAGCTCAACTTCTTCCTGGTGGACGCGCAGCGGCTGCGGCGTGGTGAACTGGATCAGCTCTCCAACGACAGCAGTGGCAGCGCCCAGTACCACCTGCTGCTGGAGGAGTTCTATCGTACCGGCATCCTGGTGGCCGGACGCTATCCCGCCTGGTGGCTGGTGCCCGCCGACCAGGAGCACGAGTACGATCTCGTTCTCCGTCACTTTCTGCGCGCAGGCTGGATTCACGAGCACGAGTTCATCGATCTCGGTCCCCTGACGACGGTGCCCGCCGAAGAGTTCTTCGGCGCCACCCTCTGGCAGCTCCACAAGGCGATCGACTCCCCCTACAAGTCGGTGCTCAAGATCATTCTCATGGAGAGCTATGCCCACGCCTGGCCCCACATGGAGCTGCTGTGCAGTCGATTCAAGCGCATGGTTCATGCCGGCCGGGCTTCCCTCGATGCGCTCGACCCCTATGTCCTGATGATGGAACGGGTCGAGGAGTACCTGCGGGAGGCGGGGGACGCCGAGCGTCTGGAACTGGCCCGCCGCTGCTTCTATTTCAAGGTGAAGCGGCCTCTGAGTCTCCGGCGGGAGGGAGACGACGACCCCCGCCTGCGGGTGATGGCGTCGATGGCCCGCCACTGGGGATGGCAGCAGGACCATCTACTG
>JALTLT010000027.1 GCA_027001815.1 Gammaproteobacteria bacterium
GATCCTCTTTTCCCTGCTTCTGCTCTCGGCCTGTGCCAGTCAGCCACAGCTCATCCCACGGGACGTTCTGTTCGGCAATCCCGAAAGGACCGCTGTGCGGCTCTCACCGGACGGCCGCTACATCTCCTGGCTTGCCCCTTCGGATCAGGGTGTGCTCAATGTCTGGATCCGGCCGCGCGAGGGGGGGAAGGCGCGGCAGGTGACTCACGATACCCATCGCGGCATTCGGCGCTACTTCTGGGCCGAGGAGAGTCGCACGGTGCTCTACCTGCAGGACAAGGGTGGAGACGAGAATTTTCATCTCTATGGTGTCGAGATCACCAGCGGCGCCGAGAGAGATCTCACTCCCTACGAAGGGGTGCGGGTTTCCGAGCTCTTCTCGCATCGCGATCACCCGGATACCCTGCTGGTAGGGCTCAACAAGCGTGACCGGCGGGTGTTCGACATCTATCGGCTCGATCTGCGCACTGGCGAGATCTATCTCGACACCCTCAACCCGGGCAATGTGGATGGCTGGCACGTGGGCCCCGACTTCGAGATCCACGCCGCGGTGACCAGGAGCCTGAAGGATGGTGGTTCCGTGCTGCTGGTGCGGGAGAGCCGCACTACGCCCTGGCGTGAGCTGATCCACTGGCCCTTTGGCGAGAACGGTTCGGTGGTCGGATTCAACGCTTCCGGCGATCATCTCTTCGTTACCAGTTCTCTCGGCTCTGACACCACCCGGCTGGTCGAGCTGGATGCGCGCAGCGGCCGTACGATCAGAGTGCTGGCTCACGATTCCCGGGTGGACGTGGGCGATGTACTGATGGACGAGGTCGCCTGGCGTGTGCAGGCAGTCTCCTTCCACTATGAGCGCAAGCGCTGGGAGGTACTCGACCCCGCCCTCGACGAGGATTTTGAACGGCTGCGAAGGGTCAGGCAGGGCAACCTCTCCATTGTTTCGCGTACCCACGATGACAGGCTGTGGATGGTCGCTTACAGTTCCGATGTGCGACCGCTCACCTACTGGCTCTACGATCGGAACAGGGGTGAGGTGACGTTCCTTCTGGAGAGCCGGCCGGCGCTGGGTCGTTATCGCCTCCAGCCCATGGAACCGGTGGTGATCCGTGCCGGTGATGGTCTGGAACTGCTCTCCTATCTGACCCGGCCCGCCTATCATCCCGAGCAGGGCCGGCCGCTGGTGCTCTACGTCCACGGCGGCCCGTGGGCCAGGGACTACTGGGGCTTCGATGCCACTGCGCAGTGGCTGGCCAATCGTGGCTACGGTGTGTTACAGGTCAACTATCGTGGCTCCACAGGTTTCGGCAAGCGCTTCCTCAACGCCGGCAACGGCGAGTGGGGTACCGGAAGGATGCAGCAGGATCTCACCGACGCGGTGAACTGGGTGGTGGAGCAGGGGATCGCCGACCGTGACAAGGTCTGCATCTTCGGCGGCTCCTATGGCGGTTATGCCACCCTGGCCGGGCTCACCTTCACCCCTGAACTCTACCGTTGCGGTGTCGACCTGGTGGGTCCCTCCCACATCCGCACCCTGTTCGAGTCGATCCCTGACTACTGGGAGCTGTTCCGTCGGGAGTTGGTGCTGCGGGTGGGGGACGTCGAGAACGACCCCGAACTGGACCGGCGCATCTCTCCGCTCTTCCATGTCGATCGCATCCGGGCACCGCTGATGATCGGTCAAGGTGCCAACGATCCGCGGGTCAACATCCGTGAGGCGGAACAGATGGTGGAGGCGATGCGTTCACGTGGTCTGCCGGTCGAGTACATCGTCTACACAGATGAAGGGCACGGCTTCGCCCGGCCCGCCAACCGGCTCGATTTCTTCGGCAGGATGGAGCGGTTCCTCGCCCGTCATCTGGGAGGCCGCGCAGAACCCTTTCAGCCGATGGAGGGAAGCAGCGCCTCGGAGCGCTGATGGGCGGGCGACCGGCCGCCCCCTCTCTTCAGCCGCCGCTGCAGGGGACCTCGAAAGGTTCGGGCCACTCC
>JALTLT010000028.1 GCA_027001815.1 Gammaproteobacteria bacterium
CGCTATCAGGAGGTGCGCCGCAAGCGCTACGCCTCCGACGTGGCGCGTCGCGCCCGGCGGGCGGAGCTGGCGGCGCTGCTCAACCATCCGGGCGAACTCTCCTCCGACCTCGAGGAGCCGGCGCTGCAGTTCGACCAATTGAACAAGCTCCCGCAGGTGGAGGAACTCGAGGCACAGGCGCTGAAGAACAATCCCGCCCTGATCGCCCTTCAGGCCCGGCTCGAGGCGGCACGACAGCGTGTGGCGGCGGCGAAGGCGGGACGGTGGCCGGAGATCGAGGCCGAATTCGATACCGCCACCTACACCCGGAAGTTCTATACCCGTGACGATTTCCGGGTCGGTCTCACATTCTCCGTCCCCCTTTACGATGGTGGCTTGGTGAAGGGCGAGGTGGCGGGGGCGCGCGCCGACCTGATCCGGTTGCAGGCGGAACGCACCCGCAAGGAGATGGAGGTGCGGTTGCGCGTGCTGGAACTCTGGCAGGAGATCTACGTCCTGCGTGCCCAGCGGGACGAGGCGGAGGTGAAGGGGGAGTACCGGGACCTCTATCTGGATCGCTCGCGGGCCCTCTACGAGTTGGATCTCAGGACCGACCTGGGCGACGCCATGGTGCAGTTTTCGGCCTCCCGACTCTACGCGGCGAAGACCCGTTACCGGCTCGCCCTGGCGTTGGCCGAACTGGCGGCCCTGCGTGGCGAGCGGGTGTTCCCGCAGTGGGATGGGAAGGAGAGAAACGAATGATGGCAGGCAGGAAAATCGGCGACCGCGCCCCTGTGGCTCATTCCGGATTCTCGTGTCGCCGCGTGGCAAGGGCCCTGGGAGGGGTGGTGGCCCTCCTGCTGGCGGCGGGCGTGCTGCGGACGGCGGGGGCGGCCGAGTTCGAGGCGCGGCTCGCCTGGGTGGACCGCATGGTACTCTCCACCCCCCTGAGTGGCGTGGTCAGGGGGGTGCACGTCTCCCCCGGCGACCGGGTTGCGGCGGGCTCGTTGCTGGTCGAGCTGGATGGCAACGCCTGGCAGGCGGCGGTGAAGCGCTCCGAGGCGGAAGTGGTGAAGACCCGTGAGGACCTGGCGGAGGCGGAGCGGGAGCTGGAACGGGCCCGGGAGCTGTTCGACCGCACGGTGATGTCGAGCCACGATCTGCAGCTTGCGGAGATCGCCCACTCGCGGGCGCGGGCCGCCTACGATGCGGCGGTGGCCGGGTTCGAGAGGGCGAGGCTCGATCTCCGCTACAGCCGCGTCGAGGCCCCCTTCGAGGCGAAGGTGCTTGCCGTCCAGGTACTGCCCGGCTCGGTGGTGGTGAGCCGCATGCGTGCCCAGCCCCTGGTTGTGGTGGCCCGTGCCGGGGTGATGGCGGCTGTGGCCAGGATCCTTCCCGACCGTCTCCCCGCACTGGAGGGGGTCCGGGAGGTGGAGGTGGAGGTGAATGGAAAGAAGTTCCGGGGCGAGGTGCGCCACATCGCCCTGGAGCCGGATACAGAGGGAGGTTATGCCATGGAGGTGAGATTCCAGCCAGACGATTCGATCCAGTGGAGGGCCGGCCTTCCGGCACGGCTGATCACGCCATGAGCGTCTGTCGCCGTTGCCGGGTCACCGGGCGCGTGCAGGGGGTCTTCTTTCGTGACAGCACCCGCCGCAAGGCGTTGGAGCTGGGGCTGTGCGGGAGCGCCGTCAACATGCCGGACGGCAGCGTCGAGGTGCTGGTGTGTGGCGAACCGGAGGCCGTCTCCCAGCTCTGCACCTGGCTGTGGGAAGGGCCGCCCATGGCACGGGTGGAGTCGGTCACCTGCGCGGAACTCCCGCCCCTGGATCTGGAAGGCTTCTCCATTGGTTGATGGCGGCATGCCGAGAGAGTCTTTTCCTGGTGACGCCGGTCCCCCGGCGTTGCCCCCATGGCGGGCGACGCTCCCGCGTCGCACGAATCCGGCGCCACGTGCGTGCCGCCTGTGGCGCCATTTGCCGGATGCGCCGCAAGGCGG
>JALTLT010000029.1 GCA_027001815.1 Gammaproteobacteria bacterium
TCCTGCGCGGCGAGGAGAAGACCCTGAAGCGGCAGCCGGACGGCGACGACATCGACATGGAGGCGCTGGTGGAGGCCTACGGCGACCAGGCGGTGGGGCTGGAGGCGAGCGACCGGCTCTTCACCCGCCGGCTCAAGGTGGAGCGCAACATCGCGGTGCTCTTCATGGTGGACATGAGCGGCTCCACCCGCGGCTGGATCAACGAGGCGGAGCGGGAGTCGCTGGTGCTGCTGTGCGAGGCGCTGGAACAGCTCGGCGACCGGTACGCCATCTACGGCTTCTCCGGGACCACCCGCAAGCGGTGCGAACTCTACCGGGTGAAGCGGTTCGACGAGCCCTACGACGAGACGGTGGCGCGCCGCATCGCCGGCATCGAGCCCCGCGACTACACCCGCATGGGGGTGATCATCCGCCACCTGAAGGGGGTGCTGGAGGAGGTGGAGGCGCGCACCCGGGTGCTGATCACCCTCTCCGACGGCAAGCCCGACGACTTCGACGGCTACCGGGGCGAATACGGCATCGAGGACACCCGCCAGGCGCTGTTCGAGGCGCGCCGGGCCGGCATCCACCCCTTCTGCATCACCATCGACAGCGATGCCCGCGACTACCTCCCCCACATGTACGGCGCCGCCAACTGGACCCTGGTGGACGAGGTGCGCAAACTGCCGGCAAAGGTGGCCGACATCTACCGCCGACTTACCACCTGATTCCACCTTTCCATCCGGCCGTGCTCTGCCCCGGCCCGCCCGGGAGGGGCGGGAAGGGCGGGAAGCCGGCATCGGTTCCCAATCCGCACGAATCCGTCCCTGGTCGTACGGAATCGGTGGGTGTCCCGAATCCGGGTTCGGCCTTTCTGGACATCAAGGGGGTAGTGTGGCAGCCTGTCGCGCGGAGAAAAACAACACAGGGAGTATCAGGGATGAAGAGAGTCCACCTGGCGCTGGGTCTGGCGATCTTCCTCTTGAGCGCCTGCCAGGGCAACGCCGTTCGGGAAGAGATCTACTCCGACACCCGCCCCCGTGACATCGCGCTCTTCCTGCAGGAGAGGACGGAACTGCGCACCCTGGATCGCACCATCTACGGCAACGGCGCAATCATCGCCGCCATCTCGTCGTACCGTTCCGACAAGCTCGCGGAGCAGGCGCGGGGGATCTTCGACCACTACCTGGGCGAGACGATCCGGGAATACGATTTCCAGGGGCGGTTCCGCGAGGCCTTCGTCGAGTCTGCGCGTGACTCCCGGGGCATCCGGGTCGGCGAGATCGCGTTTCACCCCCTCTCGGACGACCGCACGGACAAACGGAAGAAGCCCGATCTCCCCCGTCTCGATATCCCAGTGCAACACCATTTCGTCGAGTCCGGGAACGCCATCAAGGTGCGTCTCGATGCACGCTTCATCGAGGAGGATCGCCGTGGCGAGCCGGGCACGCGGCACAGCCAGACCTATATCCACTACAGCAACGCGGTGGCGGCCGGCCGGGACGGACTGAGCGTGAGCGCCCGACGCTGGGCCGAGGAGGGGGGGCGAATCTACCGGGAGGAGATGGACGCAGCCATCGAAAACCTGGTCCGCAGGTTCCGCCAGGACTGGTTCGAGGCCCCTCCGGTTGCTTCAGACCGGTCGTCCGAGGGGCGTATCCTCTCGGCTGTGCTGGATATCTGGCCCGGGTATTATGCGGTCTCCGTGGGTGGAACCGTGCTCTCCGAGGAGGGCGAGCGGGTCTGGATCGAGAAGCGCTCAATCACCGGGGACCGGATCTCCTTTCCCGAGAGCCTCATCTACAAGGGCACCGCCCAGGAGGTGGGGGGCGGACTCCTCTCCGACGGGGATGGCGGGTAGACGGGGAGTATCGACACCCGGCATCACGCTCAGGAGGCGGGACGAATGAGCGCCTCCTCCACTTCCATGCGGCGGGCGGGCCCCTCCAGCACCTCGATCAGTTCCAGGGCGAAGTCCATGGCGGTACCGGGTCCACG
>JALTLT010000030.1 GCA_027001815.1 Gammaproteobacteria bacterium
CAGCTCCAGACCCTGTTGCCAGGCGCCGGGGGGCGGGGGATCGAGCCAGGAGAGTTCGGCCGGATCGTCACAGCCCCATCGAAGGAGCTGGAGGGCGAGCGGCGCCAGGTCGGCCTGGAGGATCTCGGCAGGGGTACTGGGCATCAGCTCCGCCTGCTGCGTCTCGGACCAGAGGCGGTGGCAGATCCCCGGCTCCACCCTGCCCGCACGTCCGGCCCGCTGGGTGGCAGAGGCGAGGGAGATACGACGGGTCCGCAGGCGGGTCAGGCCGCTGGCGGGGTCGAAGGCGGGCTTGCGCGCCAGACCGCAGTCGATCACCTGACGTACCCCCTCGATGGTCAGACTGGTCTCGGCGATGTCGGTCGCCAGCACCACCTTGCGCCTTCCGGGAGGGGATGGACGTATCGCCCGCTGCTGGGCATCGAGATCGAGGGCGCCATGGAGGGGGACGAGATCGACCTGCCCCGGGAGATGCAGCCGCTGTGCCGTGCGCCGGATCTCCCCCTGTCCCGGCAGAAAGACCAGGAGACTCCCCTCCTCCTCTTCCAGGGCGGCGGTAATGGTCCTCGCCACGCGGAGGGTGACGTCCTCTCCGGCACGCCACGGCTCCTGGTAGCGGATCTCCACCGGATGGCTGCGCCCCTCGCTGCGCACCACGGAAGCCCCCGCCAGCACTCCCGCCAGATCGAGCCCCTCGAGAGTGGCCGACATCACCAGCAGCCGCAGGGGATCCTCCTGGCGGAAGAGTTCACGCGCCTGGAGAGTGAGGGCGAGGCCCAGATCCGCCTCCAGACTGCGCTCGTGGAACTCGTCGAAGATCACCAGCCCCACCCCCTCCAGGGAGGGATCCTCCTGCAGCATCCGCACCAGCACCCCTTCGGTGACCACCTCCACCCGGGTGCGTGGACCGACGCGACTCTCCATGCGCACCCGGTAGCCGACCCGCCCACCCACCTTCTCCCCCAGGGAGGTGGCCATGAAGGTGGCCGCGGCGCGAGCAGCGAGCCGGCGGGGTTCCAGCATCACGATCCGGCGACCCGCCAGCCATGGTGCATCCAGCAGGGCGAGGGGCACGCCGGTGGTCTTGCCGGCACCCGGCGGGGCCTCGAGCACCGCGGCGTGGCGGCAGGCGAGGAGCCGCTCCAGCTCGGGCAGGATGGTGTCGATGGGCAGGGGGCTCATGGGAGCGGACGGGACTCCGGCAGGCGATCGCTACGGAGGGCCTCCATGTTACCATGTCTCCATTCACAGCGGAGCACGGAACCGACCATGGAGACCTCCCCGATCCAGCGCATCACCTCCACCCTTCGTCGGGCGATCGGGAAGATCGCGGGCCTCTACCACTGGCGATCGATCCGGGAGAGGGGCTGGCTGTGGGCCTCCGGTCTGGCGGTGGTCACCCTCACCGTAATCCTCTTCGTGGTCGGGATCATCTGGTCGGCAGAACCCGACCCCTTCGACGTGCAGAAAAAGGCGCTGGAGCGGGCCGGCGGGGACGACTCCCTGCTGGTGCCCGGCTACCTCACCACCTCGACCCTCATGGGGGTGGTGGAGACCATGCTCGACAAACCGGGCGGCTACCTCTCCAACGACCGGCTTCCCCCCACCTCCCTGCTCGGCCTGCCACTGCTGGACAACATCCCCAACTGGGAGTTCGGCGTACTGGTGATGGTGCGCGACACCGCCCGCATCCTGCGCAACGACTTCAGTCGCTCCCAGTCGCAGTCCCGCGAGGACCCGGACCTGGCCAATGCGGAACCCAGCTTCAACTTCCCCAACGACAGTTGGCTCTTCCCTCCCACCGAAAGGGAATACCGCAAGGGGATCCGCCACCTGGACGCCTACCTGCGGCGCCTGGCGAGCCGCAACGACCCCAACACCCAGTTCTATGCACGCGCCGACAACCTGAACGAACTGCTGGCGGTGGTCCAGAAGCGCCTGGGCTCACTGAGCCAGAGGCTCAACGCCAGCAAGGAG
>JALTLT010000031.1 GCA_027001815.1 Gammaproteobacteria bacterium
CGCCGGCCAACCACAACCCGAAGAGGACCAGGATGGAAACCACAGAACAGCAATTCATGGAAGAGATCCTCGACGATCTCGAACGCAATCGCCTCACCCTCCCCACGCTCCCCGAGGTGGCCCTGCGCATTCGCGACGTGGTGGAGGACGAACGAGCCACCGCCGGCCAGATCGCGGATACCATCGCCCAGGATGCCGCCCTCTCGGCGCGGCTGCTGCAGGTGGTCAACAGCCCTCTCTATCGCGGCCGATCCCCCATCGACAACCTCAAGCTGGCGGTGGCCCGGCTGGGCAACATCCAGGTACGCAACCTGGTCACGGGCCTGGCCATGCGGCAGATGTTTCAGGCCACCGACGAGGAACTGGAGATACGGCTCCACCTTCTCTGGCAGCACAGCGTCCAGGTGGCCGCCATCAGCGCCGCCCTCTCCGCGGCCATTCCCTCCCTGCAGCGTGACCAGGCGATGCTGGCCGGCCTGATTCACGATGTGGGTGCCCTGCCGATCCTGGCGAAGGCGGAGGAACGGGAGGAGCTCCTGGACAACCCGAAGATGCTCGACAACCTGATCCGTCAGCTTCACGGGCGGCTGGGGGGTGAGATCCTGCGCCGCTGGGACTTCCCGGAGATGCTGGTGGTGGTGGCGGAGGAACACGATCACCTGGAGCGTGACCACGATGGCGGCGCCGACTACACCGACCTGGTGATGGTGGCCAATCTGCAGAGCTACATCGGCACCGACCATCCTCACACCCAGCTCGACTGGAGCCGTGTCCCCGCCTTCTCCCGGGTGGGTCTCGAACCGGAGATCCAGGTGGTGGAGATGGAGGAACACGGCGAAGGGATCCGGGAGATCGAGGTGGCGCTCGGCGCCTGACCGGGCGCGGTAGCCGGTCACGCCCCCCGCCTGGAGGCCTGCCCTGGCCTTTTTCAACCTCCCGCTAGCTCCCCCGCGGGCGCATGTGGGGGAAGAGCAGCACGTCCCGGATCGACGCAGCATCGGTGAAGAGCATCACCAGACGGTCGATGCCGATCCCCTCGCCGGCGGTGGGAGGCATGCCGTGCTCCAGGGCGACGATGTAGTCCTCGTCGAAATGCATCGCCTCCTCGTCGCCCGCCGCCTTCTCCTCCACCTGGCGTCGAAACCGCTCCGCCTGGTCCTCCGCATCGTTGAGCTCCGAGAAGCCGTTGGCGATCTCGCGTCCGCCGACGAAAAATTCGAAGCGGTCGGTGACCGAGGGGTCCTGGTCGTTGCGGCGGGCGAGTGGCGACACCTCGGTAGGATAGGCGGTGATGAAGGTCGGGTCGTCGAGGCGATCCTCCACCGTCTTCTCGAAGATCTCGATCTGCAGCTTGCCGGTACCCCAGCTCTCCTTGACCGGGATCCCCAGGCGCTCGCAGATGGAACGCAGGGCATCGATCTCTTCCAGCTCGCCGGCCTGGATGTCGGGGTTGAAGTGAAGGATCGACTCCTTCACGGTCATCCGCTGGAAAGGCTTCTCGAAATCGTACGTCTTTCCCTGCCACTCGATCCGGGTGGTGCCGATCACCTCGCGGGCGATTCCGCGCAGCAGCTCCTCGGTGAGATCCATGAGGTCCTCGTAGGTGGCGTAGGCCTCGTAGAACTCCAGCATGGTGAACTCGGGGTTGTGGCGTGTGGAGAGCCCCTCGTTGCGGAAGTTGCGGTTGATCTCGTAGACCCTCTCGAAGCCACCCACCACCAGCCGCTTGAGGTAGAGTTCGGGTGCGATGCGCAGAAAGAGCTGCATGTCGAGGGCGTTGTGATGGGTGATGAAGGGGCGCGCGGCCGCGCCACCCGGGATCACCTGCATCATGGGGGTCTCCACCTCCATGAAGCCGCGGTCGTCGAGGAAGCGGCGGATGTAGCGGATGATCTCCACGCGGGTGCGGAAGACACGGCGGGAGACCTCGTTCATGATCAGGTCGAGGTAGCGCTGGCGGTAGCGCTG